>CAZVPC010000069.1:0-13491 GCA_964629005.1 uncultured Pseudoalteromonadaceae bacterium
TTTGATTTTATTATTACCCTGTACCTGTAAACCATTAGGACAATAATCTTTGATCGAATCAATGGCTAAAATTTTATTTAAATAGTGTTCTAACTCAATTCGTTGCATTTTTATATCCTAAAAAGTCTTACACAAAAACAAAATAATTTATAAACTTAATTTTGAACTTTAGAAGAATTCAGCGAAGATACTTTTACTGAAGCCCCTTTTACCGAAACTCCTTTTACGGTAGAAAAGCTAGGCCTTAAACGCCATTTAGGTTTTATTGGAGTTAAGGGTAGAACACGTTTTTTGGCAACAATTATATATACAGAGCCAAGACTCGGTAAATATTTAGTAGCAAATTTTTGCCAATGTTTACCGACAAATTTATGACTAGTAGTCGCCGTTAAGCTTGAATGTAAACAGCGTTGATCGGCTAAAATTTCATACCCCATTAAATGCAACCAATCTTTTATTCGCATGGGTGAAAAAAAACGTGCTTGCCAAGGTGTTTGTTTACGACGATAAGGAATAAGTTTATTAAAACCAGCCAAACTAAAGGGGTTAAAACCAGTAATAATTAAATAACCATTGGGGATCAATATTCGATTAGCTTCACGAATAATATGATGCGGATCTAAAGAAAACTCTAACGCATGACTCAACAAGCAAACATCAACACTGTGCTCTAACAAAGGAAGATCGTCAATTTCTGCGATAATACTGCCGACATGATTTGGCTGGGCAATGGTAAATTGATGTTTAATGGTGCAATTTTTAGTATTTAAATAGCCACTCAAACCACCAATCTTAGCTAAATGATAACCAAAAAATTTAGGCCACCACATTGCTAGTTGATGATCAATTTCAGTTTTTATAACATCGCCATTAGGCAATGTTTGCCAGTCCATTGGAAAATCAGGTTGGCGAAAAGCCAAAGCAGGTTTCATCATAGTTTTTCACAGTCACTTAACTTAGGAGTATGATAAAACATTGAATAGAATGAGAACAAGTAAAAAGAGTAATTATGAGTATAAGCGAACATACAGTCACTGCAATTTCAGCGTTTTCAGATAACTATATTTGGGCTATTGGCCACAAAACTAATGATCATATCGTTTTAGTCGATCCTGGTGACGCTGCTGTTTGCCTTGAGTTCATCAAAGCACGGCATTTAACGTTAAGTGCTATTTTGATCACGCACCATCATCCAGATCATAGCGGCGGTATTAGTGAATTAAAAAAATATTGTCAGCAACAGCAACAACCGATAAACATTTATGGGCCTAAAAATGAAAATATTATAGGTTGCACTCAACCATTATCTGAAAACGATACCATTGAGCTTGTTGAAATAGCCCTCACCTTAAAAATAATAGATCTACCGGGGCATACTCGTGGGCATATCGCCTACGTTAACGATGAATTATTATTTTGTGGTGATACTTTGTTTTCTGGTGGTTGTGGTCGTTTATTTGAAGGTACTGCCGAACAAATGCATCATTCCTTAGCTAAATTATCAAATTTACCGGATAAAACAAAAGTATATTGTGCCCATGAATACACCTTAGCTAATTTAAATTTTGCATTGACCGTTGAACCTAACAATATTGAGTTAGCTACTTATTACCGTCAAGTAAAACAACGTAGAGCACAACACCAAGCAACCATTCCCACCAGCATAGCTCTTGAGAAAAAAATAAATCCCTTTTTACGTGTCGAACAAGCGAGTATAAAACAAAGGGTAAATGAATTTTTTAACACAACAGCCATCACTGCCGTAGAGACTTTTGCGTTGGTGAGGCGCTGGAAAGATCAGTTCTAACTTGTATATCACAATTAAACAGGTAGAATTTACCACTTAGCCTAAAAAGATCTTATTTTATGAAAAACATTTTTACCCTTACCTTTCTTACTTTTTTCCTTTTAGGTTGTCAGTCAACGCAACTCACCCATGAACAACCGCCCGTTGTTATCGCAAATAGTGGCAGTGACTACCCCCATGCTTCAGTAGAAGAGATTAATCAGGCCTTACTCTACGACGGTGCTATCGATGTTATGCACCCAGTTGCCGATGTGGAGATCAATCTTGCTGACGATGCAGTTGTACCAGCTAATGATATTTGGCAGCGCGTCCGCTCACAACTTTCTTTTGAAATTCCACAAAATAAACGCGTAATAAGTCAACGAAATTGGTATGTTAATCATAAAAGCTACCTTGATCGTGTCGCCAAACGAGCTGAGCCTTTCATTTACTACATTGTTAACGAATTAGAAAAAAACAATATGCCTCTTGAAATGGCCTTGCTACCCATTGTTGAAAGTGCCTTTGATCCCTTTGCTTATTCTCACGGTAGAGCATCGGGCATGTGGCAATTTGTACCGGGCACGGGTAAACGCTTTGGTATGAAACAAAACTGGTGGTATGACGGTCGCCGTGATGTGGTTGCTTCAACGAAAGGTGCAATAAAGTATCTCAAATATTTACATAAATTTTTTAAAGGGGATTGGTTATTAGCCCTAGCCGCCTATAATTCTGGCGAAGGTCGTGTGCAACGAGCGATAAGATATAATCGTAAGAAAAATAAACCACTCGATTTTTGGTCATTAAATTTACCGAGAGAAACCCGTGCTTATGTACCTAAGTTGCTAGCACTCGCCGACATTGTTAAACGTCCTGAAGACTTTCACGTTAAACTTTACCAAGTAAAAAATAAAGCAGTGATCAGTCAAGTAGATATAAAATCGCAACTTGATCTAGCCAAAGCGGCTGAGCTTTCCCAATTATCTTTAGCTGAATTACAACGATTAAATCCAGGTTTTAATCGCTGGGCAACCGATCCAGCAGGCCCACATTATTTACTTTTACCTAATAGTAAAATTGAAAAATTTACCCAACAACTCAATTTACTGGACAATAAAGAACGTTTGAGCTGGCAACGTTATAAAATAAAAAACGGTGACAGTTTAAGTGTTATTGCCGATAAATTTAATACTTCAACCCAATTGATCAAACAATTGAATAACATCAAGGGAACACAAATTAGAGCCGGTAAACATTTACTAATTCCGGTTGCAGCAGCATCACTTGATCACTATGTTTTTTCACAAGAGCAACGTTTGGCTCAACGTCAAAACAGCAAGCAAGCCGGTACAAAAACAATCTACTCAGTAAAATCTGGTGATACGTTATGGGATATTGGTCAAACCTATAAAGTTAGCAGCCGAAGTTTAGCCAAATGGAATGGCATGGCGCCAAGAGATACCCTAAAACTTGGTCAAAAACTAGTTATATGGCAAAAAGCAGCCAAAAACAAAATACGAATGACTAATCTTTTTATCAATACCATTGAACAAGTCGTACTCAGAAATATAACCTACAAAGTACGTCATGGTGATTCTTTTGCCCGCATTGCCGATAAGTTTAATGTGCGCATTAAAGACATTGAACGCTGGAACAATCTCAGTCGGAAAAAGTATTTGCAACCGGGACAACTATTAAAATTATCGGTTGATGTCACCAATAATATTTAATCTTATCGGGTTTAATTCCCCGTCGCTTATGGCGTTTGTAGGCTTTTAGCCTATCAAGTTGACAGCATAAATGCTGACTGTGTAGTTTACTCAGGTACTGAAATAAAATTCGTCATCCTGAATTTATCTCAGTACCTATTCACTTAAGATACTGAAACGAGTTCAGTATGACGGTAGAAATGATAATATTTCAACCCTTCTGAATAAGATGTATAGCCATGTTTAATTTTGTGTCTTTAATGCCGAATTAGCTGACACGATGATGAAGCATTAACGATCCTGAAACATTGCCAATTTGTAAATCTTTGACCACCTCATAGGCTAAGTCACTAAAAAATTTTTGATGTTTTTCAGTTGTTGCATAAACCACAATCCCTTCAATTAATGACTGTTCATCTAAAATATGATTAACGGTTTTCATTAAAAAATGTCCCAAGCCGTTGTGTTGATGCAACGGATGAACAGCGATCAACGTTAGCATGTAATATGACTTTAACGGCACCGCAGCCGCAATTATTTTCTCTTTTTCAATCATTTGTTTAGTGCTTAAATATCCTGCGCTAAGCATCATTTTTAAGCGCCAGTGCCAAAATCTGTTTGAGTCAAAACCATGATCTTGACTGTTTAAACACGCTACGCCAACCAAGGTTTCCCCTGAAAACAAGCCCACCATAGGTTGTTTTGCCTGCCAAAAAACACTTAACTCTTCTCGAATAAAAGCTCGTAATCTTTGCGCATAATCAGGTTTATCGCCATTCAAAATTTCAATAAAAACAGCATCATCTTGATATGACTGATATAATAAGGAGGCTGCCAGCTTTAAATTTTCACCCGTCAAATATTCAGCCCTAAGACTAAGGCTAACCTCGGTTGAAACAGCATCGCTCATATATATCCCCATTAGAGTTAACAATAAATAATTTTTTAATTTGTTAACTACTAACCTTAACAGGAAGATTAAAGATAGGTCAAACAGAATTACAGTTTGACCTTTAACTGATGGCGGGATCATAGTGCTACCACAACTAAAATAGCGCGGTTCTGCTTAGTAAATGTTTCTCTAGCAACTATTTTTACTTACTTGTGCGTTAAATTTGCTTATATGCCATTTCGCCCCAACTAGAGAGAATACTTTGTTTAAAAATTAATGGTGTACATTCATCCTTTGTGGTAATTCCGTCCTTTTTAGTGCGCTGAGTACGATAATAAAGTACCTGAATAGTTTCTCCATTTTTTTCATAGGTTTCATTAAAGTCTGGCACCCCCATTAAATTTTTAACCTGATCAAAACCCATCTTGAGCTGTAAATTTGCAATATTTCTACGGTTATCAAGCTCGCGATCTTCATAATCAAATGAATAGTTATATCCATCTTTGCCATCACCACCAACAGCAACAACACAGCCAGATAAGGTTGAAACTAACGGTAATGCGATCAATAAAGCAAGCAATGTTTTTTTCATGTTGAATTCTCTTTTATTAAAAATTTGATAGTAAAACGTTAACAAAAGCAAAATACAAACCAACTAGTTAACCAATTGATATTTATATATTTAATAAAAAAAAAGCGTAAAACAACAAGACATTGATAGTGCTTTTAACTAATATATAGGAAGATTGACAAAAGGCTTTATCAAAATGACCATTACAGAAGAAATATTAACCATCGCTAATACGCTAGCCGATCAAGGCAAGAAACCAAGCATTGCTTTGGTAAAAACACAATTGAGCCACGCAGTGCCGTTACCGACGCTTATTTCGGTATTAAAGTCTTGGCAACATCAACCCAACTACCAAGCAAAGAACAAACTTGAATTACCGCAAAAACGCTTTAAAAATAACGACACTAAACAAGAAATCCAGCAGGCTATCGCTCAAGCATTAGCGCCAATTCAACTTGAACTTAATGAAATCAAACAGTTGTTAATAGCATTAACAACCGATAAATAATCAGCATGTTATGGTTAAAGATGCGCAGACGGCTCTTTAACCGAGGTATCAATTTGCAGTGTTTGCATAAATTCCAACATCGAATTCGCCAATTTTTTATGGGGCTGACAACCGATCCGTTCAACCCAAATAGCACCCGTTGCAATATCAATAGATAAGATCAGATCTTCTTCGTCAGTAACCGCAAAAAAAATAGTGACCTTTTGCTTAAGCCTTTGTTTCATCATGATATGACCAATAATATTTTCTTGTAAACGCTCAAAATCATGTAAACTCCAAGCAAATAATAACGATAAGCGACCATCGTCACTTTTAGCTGGAATACAATCAGAATAAATACTGCAAAAATACGTTTGTATATCCGCATGTATTGTTATTTCTAACGCTGAAGCAATATTATCAAAATTAATATTATCGGTTATTTTTACAGGTTGCCACGTGGTATTTTTTTGACCTTGTTCAATTAGCTGGCAAGGTGAATCAGCATCATCGTCGATCATCGCCAAAGGAAATTCGCCATTTTCTTGCTGGTAATTATTAATATATGTTTGGCTAAATTGCCAGAGTGTTTCAGCTAATTTTTGATCAGTAGATTTCATTAAGGCGTTAGTTCCTATAAAATATGTGTTTCTAATTTAAAAGTGCTATTGTCTAAAACAACGACTCATTATGACAACTTACAAAAACGCAAAACAATTGCGCCAATTATCACTAGGCAAATCAACAAAATATGTTGACCAATACTCACCGCAATTATTACAAGCCGTGCCTCGTAGTCTCAATAGAAATGATTTAGCCCTAAATGACAGCAGCTTACCATTTTTTGGTGAAGACGTATGGTATGGCTACGAATTATCTTGGTTAAATACTCAAGGAAAACCCATTGTTGCCATTGCTGAATTTCGTTTCAACTGCACTAGCCCGAACTTAGTTGAATCAAAGTCATTCAAACTTTATTTAAATAGCTTTAATCAAACACGTTTTGATAATTGGCAAGCAGTGCAGAAAACCTTGGCTACAGACTTAGCCCTATGCTCAGGTAACACGGTTAAAGTAACATTATTTGATGTTGACCAGTGTGCTGCATTAAAAATTGCACCGATCAGCGCAAAATGTATCGATAGTTTAGATATCACTATTGATGAGTATGGTTATCAAGCAAATTTACTAAAAAAATGCTCGCTGAGTAATGATCCAACTGCCGCAGAAAAAAATAACAGCAATATTAATGATGTCGTTGAAGAACACTTAGTTAGTCACTTGCTCAAATCTAATTGTTTGATCACTAATCAACCAGACTGGGCAAGTATTTATATTTTCTATCGCGGTGAAAAAATATCACATCCTGCTCTGTTAAAATATTTGATCTCTTTTAGGAAACATAATGAATTTCACGAGCAATGTGTTGAGCGAATTTTTTGTGATTTACAAAAATATTATCTTTTGCAGCAACTCACCGTTTTCGCCCGATATACCCGTCGTGGCGGTTTAGACATCAACCCCTTTCGCTCAACCCTTAACATCAGCGCGCCAAATTTAAGAACCTTGCGGCAGTAATATACCCGTTCCACCTGAAGATGCAGGATCCAGCTGGAATTAGAAACGCTTTAGGCAATGCAGATGAATGTATTAAAAACTCAGTTCACGCCCAGTCCACGCCTTAAAAAATTTCTTCTGTTGATCCGAAGCATTTTTAATCGCCCTAATTTTCAACGGCTCTTTGGCCATTCCTGTTAATTTAAGCGTTTTAGTCATCAATTGATCACGACGAAAAAAAGTAAACTCAAGCATCTCGCTTGGTTTAAAGTCAGCTAAACGTTTAGTTAAATCGTGATCTTTAAGCTTAAGTCCATTAAGCGCAACAATAACATCTCCTGACGATAAACCCGCAGACCATGCCGGACTGTTTTTTTCAATGCCAGTAATTTCAACGTGATTGTTTTTTAATTTAGTTTTGATTCCAGACCACGCCTTTACAGAATTTTTCTCACCATAAAACATTTCTAAGCCTGCTAACGCCAATAATTGATCAAAGTCGGGTTCTGCATAACCGTGAACGTTTTGTTGCCACCACGCGCTATAATCTTTTCCGGTTATTGCTGTCAACACGGTTTTCATATCGTCTTCATTAAAAGCATGCGGTAAACGATAGTTTTTATATAACAAATTATGGACATCGCGATAACTTTTTTTATTATTGCTTGATGCTAAAATATCAAAATCTAACATCCAAGAAACTAAAAAACCCTCTGAGTAAATATTAACACTGTTATTATTTGCATAATCGCCACCTTCACTGATCCAATTATCAAAACTTGCTTGTGCAACAGTTTGACTTTTTCGGCCGGGTTTATGTAGATAACCCTCAACACGTTTTGCTAACGCCTTGAAAAACTCATCAGTGCTCATTAACTGACCACGAAGTAATAATTGATTTTGAAAATAGCTGGTTGAACCCTCAGCAACCCACAGTAAATTTGTATAATTTTCTTTTTGATAATCATAAGGATATAAACCTTGCGGACGATACTGCTTTACGTTCCAAGTGTGTACAAATTCATGTGCCGCTGTTGATAAAAAACCAAGATAATCATCACGTGCGCTAAAAGCATAACGCGAACGCTGAATAATAGTAGAATTTATGTGCTCTGTTGCCCCTCTGGCTCCACTGGTTGCATGAACCATAAAAACATAGCGCGAAAAAGGATAATCTGACCAAATAAACTTAGCTTGCTTAACAATTATGGCTAAATCTGCCGCCATTTTAGCACTGTCATAATTGCCTTCCCCCCAAATAACCAATTCATAATCTCGGCCATCAACCACAAATTTTTGTACTTTTTGCAAACCACTTTCAATGGGTGAATCAACAAATTCATCATAATTTTTGGCAACAAATTGATGTTTATTTCGGCCTTTTTTTAAGCCTGAAGCACTCCGCCATTTTCGCGGTACGTCTAAATTTATTTGGTAAGGTAACTGTCTTTGTGTTGGGTTATACATCACTACCGCAGAGGCATCTAAAAAAGCATGACTATCATCAATATGACGAGTTCTTTTGGCTAACTGATTAGCATAAAGCTGGTATTTCACCGTAAGTTTTTTACCTTGCGTATTGCTGATCAACCAAGTGCTCTTATCCGTTTTTTGCCAAACAAGTTGTGCGCCGGTCTTATCTGTAACAGAAAAATCTCTAATACCATTGGCTAAATTAAGAATTTCGTAACGACCTGTGCGCCATGTTGGCAATTTTAGTTCAACCGAAGCAGAGCTTGTTTTAGGCAAACTAAGCCTAATATCGGCCAAATGATGCTCTGGTGCTGAAATGTTAATATCAACAATAATTTTTGCTGAAACTAATTGAGAAAAAACCGCTAAAAATAATATTGAAACGGTTAACCAAGAAAATTTTAATATTTTATGCATATAACTTTAGTGATCATAAAAAGAAGGTCGTTAGTGTAACGGTTTGATCGTTTTTTGGTAAAGAGAAAAACGATCAATTAACCAATAAACGCTTTAAAGCTCAACAAACAGCACTCAAATTAGAAAAAAATCATCCTTAATTACATTTAATTGTTTAACTCACTAACAATTATCCACTTTTTGGTATAAATTATAATAAGGGTATAACATTAATCTAAGCTTAATAAAGTAGCTCCTAAAGCTCAATATTTAATCTTTTTCACATTTAGGGACATTAATAGTTTATGAGTGACCAATCCGTTGCCAGTGAACAATTAAAGGCATTAAAGAAAAAACTTGATGCGGCGATCAAATCTCGCTCAGTGTTAGAAGAAAATTTTCAAAGTCAGTCGAGTATACTCGTTCAATTTATTGGTAAGCTCAGTCAAGTATGTAAAGGTATCGACCTTGAACTTGATAACAAACTCGCTAACTTTAGAATTTTATTAACAAAATCAGCCCCTATCTCAGAAATTGAAGTACAGATCAATTTAATTTCAACATTATTGTTAAAATTATCGACAAAAAATGATGCCAACATTAGAGAATTACATCAACAGTTTCATGCGGCTAGCACAATACTCCAAAAAATAAATGGTTTACCCGATCAATTAAGACGAAATTTACGCACTTTGGTCAAAGAAAATCAAGATAGTAAAGAAGCCATTATTCAATATGTACCGCCACTCACACAATTAATAACCCTTTTTGAGACCGCACTAAATGCGAAAATGGGTTTGTCTGCCGAGCAAGGTTTATTAAGTACTAGCCGTGTTAACAATGCCACAGCAAAAACGGCAACTGAGCCAAACGATGATCATGCCGATAAAAAAATTATTAATAAATTTTCCAGCTTGCTAGACGAATTAGTTTTATCAGATCACCAAAAGCCTCAGATTAACGTTATAAAAAGAACATTAACTCAAAATATATCCCGCGACGAATTAACGACTTGCTTTATAAAAACGTTCGATTTAATTTTAATTAATTTGCAAAACGAAAGAGAAACCGCAGAATCGTTTTTATCCACACTAAGCAAAACCTTATCAACCGTGCAGTCTGCGGTAAAAAACACACTCACGAGTAATTCAAAATCTAAAAAAGAGCATTCCAGCTTAAATAATCAGTTACAAAAACAAGTTACAGAAATGACTAGCGTTGTTGAAACCGCAACGTCGCTCACTGATATCAGAGAAGATATTCAAGAAAAGCTGCAACTTATCGCCAATACAATCAAATGTAAAAATCAGATTGAACAACAACATCAGCAAAGTTTAGAAGATCAATTAACCGCGATGTCGCAACAAATTGATAGTTTAGAAAAACAAAGTAAGCAATTTGAAAAAAGATTACACGAACAACAACTAAAAAGTATGCAAGATGCCTTAACTAAACTTAACAATCGCGCAGCTTTTGACGAGCATTTTGCTAAAGAAATGGTGCGTTTTCACAAAAAAAGCTTTTCTTTGGCTATCGCCGTTATTGATATTGATGATTTTAAAAAAATTAATGATACTTATGGGCATAGTGCTGGTGACAAAACCTTGCAAGTTATCGCCAATACCATGAAAAAACAGCTTGGCAAAGAAATCTTCATTGCTCGTTATGGTGGTGAAGAATTTGTACTCGTCTATAATAAAACGATCAAAACCGAACTGCTAAAATCACTTGAAAATTTACGAAAAAAAATTGCAAGTTTGCCGTTTAAATTTAAGCAAGACAGCGTTAGCATTACTTTGTCGATCGGAGCAACTCACGTTCAAGCAACAGACAATATTCATTTAGCCTTTGAACGTGCTGATAAAAGTTTATACCGAGCAAAGGCGTCAGGTAAAAATAAAGTAATTTATTTATAGCAACTATTTTCTCAGCTTTTCCTACCGACATTTTATTCAAAAAACACAGATAGAGGTTCTCTATGCATGTTCAAATAAACCCTGTAGGTAATATGAACCTACTTTCTCAATTAGAAGTAAATCGATTACAACATTCGGCTACCTGCGATTTACATAGCCTTTTTCGAAATTGTGTTTTAGCCGTACTCAATGCAGGATGCACTACCGATGATGCCGAAGCAATTTATCAACAATATCGTGACTTTACCATTCAGGTTTTACGACGAGAGCGCGGTATAAAATTAGATTTAAACCATCCACCACGTGATGCTTTTGTTGACGGTAAAATAATTCGCGGTGTGCAAGAACAAATATCAGCCGTGTTGCGTGATATTTTATTTATACATGATCGTTACCAATATGTTGCTGATGAGCTAACCTCTATTACCGATCAAATCACTCACAGTATTTTTGATATTTTACGTAATGCCAATGCTATTTTACCCTCAACTGCCCCCAATTTAGTCACCTGCTGGGGTGGACATTCCATCAATCAAGAAGAATACAAATATACCAAAGAAGTCGGTTATCAATTAGGCTTACGTGGCTTTAATATTTGTACTGGTTGTGGCCCTGGTGCTATGAAAGGTCCAATGAAAGGAGCATCGTTAGGCCATGCAAAACAACGTAACGTTAAAGGGCGTTATCTGGGTTTAACCGAACCCAGTATTATTGCGGCTGAACCACCCAACCCTATTGTCAATGAATTGGTGATCATGCCCGACATTGAAAAACGGTTAGAGGCTTTTGTGCGTTTATCTCATGGTATTGTAATATTCCCCGGAGGCGCTGGCACCGCCGAAGAATTATTGTATATTTTAGGGATTTTACTAAATAGCAAAAATCAGGGGCAAAAACTGCCGATCATTTTAACAGGGCCAAGATCTGCTGCCCAATATTTCATTGAAATTGACGCATTTATTGGCGCAACCTTAGGAGAAAAAGCCCAGCATCTTTATACCATTATTGTTGACGATCCTGAATTAGTCGCTAGAACATTAAAAACCAAACTAGAAGATGTTATCACCTATCGCAAACAAACAGGGGATGGTTATCATTTCAACTGGTCGATACAAATTGGCGATGAGTTTCAGCAGCCTTTTGAGCCAACCCATGAAAATATGGCGGCATTAACGCTTGATCAAAACATGGCTACCGCACCTTTAGCAGCTAACTTACGCAAAGCATTTTCTGGCATTGTTGCCGGTAATGTTAAATCTTCAGGGATCATTGCCATTCGAGAACATGGTCCTTTTATGATCTACGGCGAAAAAAACATTATGGAGCTCATGGATAAATTATTAAAATCATTTGTTCAACAACAAAGAATGAAACTCCCAGGCAGTAAATATATTCCTTGTTACCAAATTGTTGAGGAACAAACTTAATGACTGCTCATGTTGTTCTTATTGATGCGATGAATTTGATCCGTCGTATTTATGCAGTACAAGAACGACCTTTTTTGTTTAATAATGAATTAGCTGAAAACACCAAGCAGCAAGTACTTTTTAACACTCAACAAAGTTGCAGTGCCGCATTAAACAAAATTATTGCTCAACAAAATCCTAGTCATGCGCTTGCCATCTTTGATTCAAAAAAACCTTGTTGGCGTTATCAGCTATATCCTGATTATAAAAAGGGACGAAAAAAAATGCCTGTGCATTTAGAAAAACAACTCCCTGATATTCAAGATAAATTTCTAACTTTAGGGATAGACTCCTTAGTTTCTGAACAAGATGAAGCCGATGATTTAATTGCAACATTAGCCGTAAAAATTGCTCTAAGAGGGCAATGTGTCACCATTATTTCTACCGATAAAAGTTTCTTGAACTTACTTAGCCCGAACATTCGTGTTTATGATCATTTTAATCGCCGTTTTCTTGATGAAAATTACGTTATTGAAAAATTCAAAGTAAAAGCCAGCCAACTAATCGATTTTTGGACGCTAACAGGAGACAATACCAATAAAATTCCCGGAGTTCCTTCAATAGGCCCAGTGACTGCCGCCACATTACTCAATAAATATACCTCTCTAACTAATCTGTTAGCTGCTGACAATTTGAAAGCAAGTGTCAGTCAAAAACTACGAGAAAATAAAGCACAAATAGAATTAAGTCGACAATTACTGACTTTAAAACAAGATATTCCTTTAGGTTTTAATTTAAAAGATATTCGTTTAATTGCTCAAACTAATAAAATAACAATGGATGCAGCTAAAAATAGCGTGGTAACATTAATACCAAATCATTGATATTTTTCTCTTTGTTTGACTTTTAGGAAGCACATGAATAAAAAAATTGTTTTACTTATCTCGTCAGCTTTAGTCGCTTACGGCATTTTTGTTGGTTTAGTGATCACCTTCTATGATGATAGCCCCACAAAAATGAAATGGGAAGATAGAGAAGCTTACAACCGACAATATGTAAGCAAAGTAAAACTTGATCAACTTACCTTTGACAAAATACTATTGGACTTAGGTAGTCCCGACATTACCGAAGCCAAAAAGTCACAATCAAATCATTACCAATTAATGTACTACCGTACCCAACACGTAAAATCTGATGGTATAACTACCGAAGATGAATGTACTGCACTACTTTTCAAAAATAATTTATTAAACGCTATCGGTATCAGTGCAATTCAAGAATATCAATCTTTAAAATAA
>CAZVPC010000070.1:0-10697 GCA_964629005.1 uncultured Pseudoalteromonadaceae bacterium
AAACTCATCTGTCCGGCACCCCAAAACACATGCATAAAAACCCATTGCTCCAGAGTTGTTGTATCACACCCTATCAAAATATTTGCTACCTAATAAATTAATAAAAACGGATAAGGGGTCAAGGGCTAGTATCGAGGTTGATGATTCATTGACTGAACAACAAATTAGAAAACAGATACAATTGCTTACTAATAACACTTTACTTGATGTTGATGATGCCGTTATAAAATTGCAATATAAGCAAGGTTTATACATTGAATTAGTTAATAATTTTTGGCGTAATTACCAGCATTTAGCAACTGAACTTGAATATTTTTATCAAGAAAATAATATTGAAACCCTATACCGAATGGTGCATTCACTAAAATCAACGGCGCAATATATTGGCGCTTACGAACTATCTTATGCTGCAAATTTATTGGAAAGTGAATTAAATGCGCAAGGAGAGCATATTGAACGTAAACTGAATGAAGTTAATATGCATTTGGTTTTTTTAATCACACAACTAGCACGGATTTTTAAAACTTCAACTAGTGCGGTGGAAAATAACACACTTGATTTTGACCTTAATCAAGCAGAGAGCTTGATCTCGCAATTAAAACCTTTATTAACAGCGGGGGATACCCAAGCAGAAGAACTATCGGATAACTTGTATGATTTAGGAAAAAATACATTCTATTTTCAACGAATAAAGTCTATCCATCAACAGATCAATAATTTTGATTTCGATGATGCATTAAAACAACTTTGTCTATTGGAGCAAGCTATAAATGAGTAACTACGGGTGAGTGATATTTTATCTAATCGAGCACAACGGCGCTTAAGTGATAAAACCTATACGCTTTTGTGCATTGATGATGAAACCGTCAATTTAAAAGTGCTGGCGGTTATTTTTAAAGATCAATATCGAGTGGTGGTAAGTAAATGTGCTCAACAAGGGTTAGCGAAAGCATTAACAGTATTACCTGACTTGATTTTGCTGGATGTTTTAATGCCGGATGAAAGTGGTTTTGAGTTAATTGTTAAATTTAAAGCTCATCCAGAGTTAAAACATATCCCTGTTATTTTTATAACTGGTTTGCAAAGTACCGAAAATGAAGAAAAAGGCCTTACCTTGGGAGCTTGTGATTATATTCAAAAACCCTTTAATTATGGCATTGTGCGTGCAAGGATTCATACTCATTTAGAAATTATTCGCCAACGAAATTTATTAGAAAAATTTGCCCATTTTGATAGTTTAACCGAGTTACCCAATCGACGAAAATGGCAGCAAGACAGTGTAGAACAATGGCAATTAGCCATCAAAAATAACGCAACCATGGTATACGGCATTATTGATATTGATTATTTCAAAAAATATAATGACAATTATGGACACCAACAAGGCGACATTGTGCTGCGTAAAGTATCAAATACGATCAGAAGGGTATTGTTTTCTATTAAGGGGGAGTTATACCGCTGTGGTGGTGAAGAATTTTATTTTTATCTGCCTATTAATGACAAAATAGATATCATGGCGGTGTTAGAGCAATGTCTTGATAGTGTTTTTGAGCTAGAAATACAACATCAAAGCTCAACAGTATCGCCTTTTCTTTCTATTAGTATCGGCGCTATTCAAATTGTAGCAAAGCGTATTTTTAATCTTGATCAAGTCATGAAATGTGCCGACAAACAACTTTATCAAGTTAAAAACTCGACTAGAAATGCGGTAAAGTTTGTTGAAATAAAAAATATTAATGAGTTAAATGATTAAGAATCAACCAGTTAACTCGGTTCTAAGTTGCATGACATTTTAGCCCGCACAACAGGATAATTCAGTAACATCTTTATTAAATGTTTGTGCACATAATTTTATGCCTTCAACCATGGTTAAATAGGGAAATAATTGCCCAGCGAGTTCTTCTACCGTCATCTTGTTATGAATAGCTAAAGCGGCACTTTGGATCAGTTCACCCCCTTCATGAGCCAGTATTTGTGCGCCAATCAATTTACCGGTTTGTTGTTGCGCGACTAGCTTGATAAAACCATCAGTGGCAAAATTAGCCAATGCTCGGGGTACATTATCCATAGTTAGCACTCTACTGATGGTTGAAATACCTTGTTGCTGTGCCGCAGCCTCGGTTAAACCAACGGTTGCGACTTGCGGATCAGTAAAGACAACTGCGGGCATCGTGGTTAAATCTAATTTTGCTTTACCGCCAGTCATATTTATTGCGGCGCGACTGCCAGCCGCCGCGGCAACATAAACAAATTGTGGCATGTTAGAGCAATCCCCCGCCGCATAAATATTATCAATCGATGTTGTCATTTTTTCGTTGACGACAATACAACCACGGTTATTGGTGATCACGCCAACGGCTACAAGATTTAATTGTTCAGTATTGGCATGACGTCCTGTGCTGATCAGTAATTTGTCACTTTGTAGTTGTTCACCATTTACGGAGATAGAAAACAGCTCACCACTATAGCTAATGTGCTCTGCTTGACTGTTGGTTAATACTTTAATGCCTTCATTTTTAAACGCTAACATTAATTTTTCACCGAGCAGAGGATCTTCTTTATAGAGTAAGGTATGACGAGCAATAATGGTTACTTCTGCCCCTAAACGGCGATAAGCTTGCGCGATTTCTAGTGCGATAACCGATGAACCGATAACGATTAAATGTTCAGGGGTTTGTTCGGCAAAAAGAGCTTCAGTTGAGGTCCAATAGGGCGTATTAGCTAAACCATTAATATCAGGAAGGGTTGGCATTGAACCGGTGGCAATGAGTATTTTATCGGCGCTTAACTCGCTTTGCTCACCATTTTTGTTGCTAATCACTAAAGTATTTTTATTTTTAAATCGTGCAAAGCCTTTGATCAAGGTTAACGCTGAATTTTTTTCCAAAATACTCTGGTATTTGGCTTGACGTAATTCTTCTACCCGCGAGCTTTGTTGCTGTGCTAATAAAGCTCGATTCAGTTTAGGAGCATGATTTTCCAATCCTACAAAGGGATTATCACGTTGTTGTTGGGCTAATTGTGCGGCGCGAATCAGTATTTTTGACGGCACGCAACCAACATTTACACAGCAACCGCCAATAACATCGCCACCTTCAATAATTGTTACCCGTGCGCCATTTTCTGCTGCTTTAATAGCGGCGGAAAAAGCCGCTGAACCACTACCAATAATGGCGATATGTAGTGCTTTGTTTTCGTTTTTATGAGGATCACAACAACTTGTGCTTGAACATTGATTTTTTGACATAATAATTTCCCTGTCGATTTATTCATCAGTCGACAATTTATAAACTTGCACGATATCTTTTGAGTAACATCGCGGTATGAGTGGTTTTAAAATTTTCTAAACGGCGCAACTATTATTCTATGACAGGATTATCAGAGCATCGCTTATTGGCAGGTGACACTAGATCCCAAACCGACACTGCCAGCATCATCGCCAGTGCTGAATAGGTAACATAAGTGCTCCAAGCGTATTGAAACCAAGGATAAAACGAGAGCAATAATAATATTGGGCCAGCCATGCCTAATAAAGTACGATGCCATTGTTTATGGCTAAACCAACCTAACGCATTAATAAGAAGCGTGAGCCAGGCAAAAAAGGGTAGTAGTGTCGATAAAAATAAATCTTCCCATTGACCTAAAAAACCAAGCCCAATTGCCGCGCCAATATTGGCAATGGCAGGAAAACACATGGCACAGCCCATTGCTGAAACAATAGAACCTAAACTACCGGTTTTATCACCAAAACGAGTGAAAAAATTAAGCATGTTTTTCAAAATAAAAGTCCTCTCATTTAGCTGTTTTAACTTTTGCAGGGTAGCCCGCATTGGTTGAAGCTAATGCTATGGTTTCAACATTGGCTTTATTGGGATCAAATACTACTGTGGCGGTTTTGCTTTCAAAATCGACGTTTGCTTTGCTCACCCCAGGTACTTGCTCGATCGCTTTACGAATAGTAATGGGACACATTTTACAGGTCATTTTTTCAATGGAAAAAACTTCAGTTTTTGCTGCTTGCACCGTAGCTTTAGGGGGAGCAGATACGGTTTCAGCCGCGACATTAGTTAATGTAAATAAGGACATTAGTAATACTGTCGTAATACTGGTTTTTTTTATAATAGATATGTTTTTCATATAATTACTCTCTTATTTTAAATTACTTAAACAATTTAATGATGTTAGTCGATAATATATTCAGCATAGTAAGGGAAACTCATCATGATGATCAGTACGATACTGACTAGCCAAAAAATGATGCGTTGATTTTTTAATACGTTGGGATTTTCACAAACGGCGCCTTGGTCGCATGTTTGTGGAATAAGGTAGAGTTTGCGAAACACCATTGCCAATATCAGCAAGGTTGCTGCGGTAAAGTAACCACTGTAGGGCGACATTGCGGTGAGATTGCCAACCCAAGCACCACCAATACCCAATGACAATAATAAAAGTGGGCCAACACAACAGGCAGATGCACCAATTCCGGCTAATATTGCGAGTAATAGCGGACGATTACTTGAGTTAGTTGGCGTTGAATTTGATACAGAATTTGACATATGAAAATCTCAATTAAATAAACATGAGACAAAGTTTACACTCTGGACTATAGTCCAGAGTCAAGAGATTATTTAAAAAAGTTTAATGATCAAAGAAACCTTGCTGAAATAAGGCATCGATAAAACTGCAATGGGTTAGATCTGGGTTATTGTTACATGTTGAAATTAAATCGTTTAAAGCTGATTGTATGGTAAGTAATCCCGAAATTTGATTTTTGATCTTATCGCGTTTTTCTATGGCAAGGTTTTGTACATCGTTACATTGCTGTTCACCTAAAGTGAGTAGTTGTTGAATTTCTTTGAGTGAAAAACCAAGTTGTTGCGCGCGTTTAATAAACCGAATTTTATCAATATCAGCAAGCGGATAGTGTCTAAAGCCATTGAGTGGTTTTAGTGGTTCGGTTATTAATCCCTGACGTTGGTAATATCGTATGGTTTCAATATTTACATTAGCATTTTTAGCCAATTTCCCTATAGTTAAAGGATATTTTTTTTCAGACATAGTATGTGCTTATATAAAGTTTAATCATTATAACTTAGCTTAATTTAACTTAGCTTAGCTTAGCTTAGCTTAGTCAATATTGCTTCACCCCAAACAAGGCCTAAAAAAGTTAAAGCAATAAAAACACCCGAGGAACCGAGATCTTTGGCTCGACCAATCAATTCATCATTTTCTAGGGTGATTTTATCTGCCAATGCTTCGAGTGCTGAATTAATTATTTCAGCAAAGAGTAAAAATAATAATGTGCCGATCAGTAGTACTAAATGAAGTCTTGATTGGGCAAAATAAAATGCCGTGGGAAATAAAAGCAAACATAAGAAAAGTTCTTGTCGAAATGCCGACTCGTGCTTAAAGGCCGCTTTAAAACCTTTGAAGGAACAGTAAGTTGCTTTAAAAAGTCGCGATATACCCGTACCGTTGATCTTGTTAGTGATTACAATTTTTTTAGTCATTATTAATTATATGATCTCATTTTGCCTGTCTAGTCGCTAATGTTAGCGTAAAGTCAGCAATTGGGCTATTTAATGTGGTAAAGATTTAATCATGCTTTTGATAAATCTTTACTTATTACGGTTGTTTTATTTGTTTTTCATTGCCATATTTATAGTATCTGTTGATTGTTGAACCTAGGTTTATATTCATGGTGTTTTTAACTGAATTTTAAGTGGCATGAATACAGCTATGTTAAGAATAACGAATAATGATATGTTGGAGAGAGTGATGAGAAATTTAAATTTGTGTGATGTTGAGCAAATTGATGAGCTTGTATGGCCTGAAAATTATCAAGAGATAAATTTAAGATCACCCGCTTTAAGAGTACTCACTGATTTCAAAAAAAATATACCTTCAGTGATCGGCGAAGATGTTTGTGCGCACGAGACGGAACAAATGATGTTAAAAGCTCATGTGCGCTTGAAAATTGTTGTTGATGGGGCGAGTAAGTTTTTAGGTGTGGTTGGACTAGTTGATATTACTCATCAAGAAATTATGAAAAAAATTGCTAAAGGTCATCAACATGATGAATTATTAGTCTCTGATTTTATGCAACCCAAATCAGAGTTAAAAGCCATTGATTTTGCTGATCTTGAACAAGCAACGGTAGGTGATATTTTGGAAACTCTGAAAACTAATGGCGAGCGTCATTGTTTAGTGATCAACAAACAAAAACACAATATCCGTGGGGTTGTTTCTGCCAGTGATTTAGTTAGAATGTTAAAGCTCAATATAGACTTGAGTAGACCGCCATCATTTCTTGAAGTGTTTAATGTGATCAGCAGTGAATATTAAGCTTTAAGCGGTTTTACTAAATTATTCACCAATATCTTCAAGCCATAAGTCGGGATTTTTTTCAATAAAGCGGGTCATAAGTTGATAACATTCTTTGTTGTCAACTAAGCTTACTTTAACACCTCTTGACTTTAGGTATTCTTCTGGTCCGCAAAAGGTGCGGTTTTCACCAATAACTACGTTGGCAATGCCATATAAAAGTACCGTGCCGCTGCACATGTCACAGGGAGATAAGGTTGAGTATAATGTTGCTTGGCGGTAATCTGCTGCTTTAATACGTCCCGCATTTTCTAAACAATCCATTTCAGCATGTAATATCGAGCTGCCTTTTTGAATACGTTGGTTGTGACCACGAGCTACAATTCGATCGTTGATAACGAGTACCGAGCCAATCGGGATTCCTCCTTCAGCAAGACCTTTTTTAGCTTCGTCAATGGCTGCGTTTAAAAATTCATCCATAATATAATCCTTTAGTTTGCAATGATTTTATTTGCCAACAGTTAATATAACAGAGCCATTATGTTACGTTTGTTCAGATTTATGAGCGAGTTTATGAGCATTCTTTTCCCAATGCTGACCATCAAATTGAACGATTTGAATTGATTTTGGCTGGGTATCTAAGCAACGAATATTAATGTCCAACCCGTCTGGATTAGAGCGTGGCACATAAAAAGGCTTTATGCCACAAATCTTGCAAAAAGTATGTTGGGCAACCTTGGTATTAAAGGTATAGGTTGATAATGCTGTTTCACCTGAAATAAGGGTAAATTGATTTTTAGGGACAATTAAATGTAAAAAACCTGATTTTGTACAAATAGAACAATTACATTGTTCTACTTCTATATTTTCGGGGGCTTCAACGGTAAATTGTACCGCGCCACAATGACAACTACCTTGGTATTTCATGGTGTTAATTACCTTGTTGAGGTGATAAAAAATAAACCAGCATGAGAGCTGGTTTATTTAGTGAACGGTTTACTTAAATTTAACCACCGCTTTGCCCATCAAACTCTATTTTTGTTGCCAATAAAACGTTTTGATCGGAAACCATCCCTTTCACGGTAACCGCAACGTCATTAGCCAATTGGTCGGCGTTACCATTCTTATATTCGGTATTAGTATCGGTTGTTACGGCTTGCGTATCAACAAAAAAATCAGTCACTGAGTTGAAGTTTTTAATGTTGCCCGAAATTTCCATGCCTTGCTGACCACCATTGTCGTTACCGTCACCATTGGTTTTAAATTCAATTTTTTTAGCTAATACAATACCGGTATCTAATAACGAACCTTCGACTTGAATACGTACATCATTGGCTAATTGATCAATGGTGCCATTTTCGAATTGAGTGCTACTGTCGGTGGTAATAGCTTGATCGCCAACGATGAAATCGGTGGCAGAAACAAAACTATTGACCATGCCTGTAAATTCAACATCGCGGTTATCGCCGTTGTCGCCATTATCACCGCCAGAATTATTGTTTTCAAAATTTACCCGCATGGCAACAATAATATTGTCAGCATTCATTTCACCTTTAATTTCAACGGCGGCATCAAGGGCTAAATTTGCCACGGTACCATGTTTGTACTCAGTTTGATTGGTTGTGGTTACTGCATGGTTGTTAACTGAAAATTCAGTTGCTGAAACAAAGGTCGTTACAACACCTTGCAATTCAGTTCGGTTATTTTGCTCGTTATCTTGCTCACTTGCTTTTATTTCAACACTTGCCGCAAGCATAACGCCGTTAGCATCTAAGCTGCCTTTGACTTTAACATTCATATCAACAGCCAGTTGGGTGAAAAACTGAGCTTGCGTTAATCCTTGATTATCACCCGCTTCAAAGTCGGTGGCAACTGAGGTTTTAACGGTAACATTGTTGACTACAAATTGTGGTTGCGTGATTTCGCTAACCTTGCCTCGTAACGCTTCACCTTGAGTATTGTTATCACCTTTACGGGAAACTTTTCTGGCAATAGCCATGTTATCAGTTGAGGAAACAAAGGCTTCAATACTCAAACGATCGTTAATATTAACAAAAGAGAGATCAAAATTACGTACCTGAGCACTAGACTCATCCTTAAATTTGGTGTTCAAATCGGTTTGAATAGTTGTGCCCATAATGGTCACTTGGCGAGTGTCGGCATTAACGCTCTCAACCATACCTTTAAATTCGGTATCACCTTCGCTATCAAATCGGATTTTGCTAGCAACTAAAGTATTATTCGCGTTTATCGTGCCATAAACTGAAACGTTAAGGCCTTGTGCAAGATCGCTTGCTTGACCATAAGAATATTCAGTTGCACCATCGGTGCTAATGGCTTGATCATCAACGTTGAAATCAGTGCCAGAAACAAATTGAGTGATTATGCCATCGATAGCTCTGTCTTCATCTTGTTCGGAACCATTATTATTGTCATGATTATTTAAGACTTTAACTTCATCCGCCATTAAGCTGCTATTAGTTGTGTCTTGGTTCGCCGAAACTTTTACTTCAGCGCCATCAGCAAGTGTGCCTTCAACTTGTGCTGCGCTAAAATCAACGACAATATTATTGATATTGAATTTAGCATTTGTTTGATCAAAGTTGCTCATAATGCCGCGTAGTTTGCGCTGCGTTTCTGTAGTACCTGACACTTCTACACGGGTGGCGACAATTTGGTCACTGGCATTTCGATTACCACTGATCTCAACAGATTGGCCTACTTGTAGACTATTAAAGGTGACGCCTTCAAATTCAGTTAAACTATCAACTATGATGGTTTGCCCCATGACATCAAACGATTTATTAACTAAATTGATACTTTCAATCATGCCTTCAGCTTCAGCACTATAATCGATTTGATTAGCGGATATTTCACCAGTGGCTTCATCGACAGTACCATTAATATTCACCACCATGCCTAACTTTAAAGAAGACTCATCGGTACTCGCCGTATCATCGGTGCTTACTTGCGTGTCGGTGGTTAAAAAATGAATGCCATTGACAACGACACTACCAAAACCGGTGATAGCCCCTTGAGCACTAACCACTTTTGCCTGTGGTGCCGGTGCTTGCTGAGTGTAGGTTATGGTAATAGTTGTGGTTTGGTTGTTAGTGAGTGTAACACTTTGACTCGCCGTATCAGGGATGTAAGTAAGACTGTTATCAGTAACATTGTTTGCAGTAACCGTATAAACACCATCGTCTAAGCTTGAGATAGTTTCTGTTGCGCTAACATTTTTGGTAAATGTTCCTTTGGTTATAACAATGTCGGCAGTAGCCGAGCTGGGTAGACCAGCAACATTAACGACTAGAGTCGCGTTTGAGGTATTCGCTGGTGTATCGGGTGTTGTTGTGTCTGGTGTTGATGAACCGCCACCGCCACAACTAGCCACCAAGAGTAATAACATACTTGAAAAAAAAGTTCTAAACATTATTTGCTTCATCGGTCTATCCTTATTTACTGCTGAATTTACATTTGGTTACACTTTTTACAATTTTACCTTAAAAAGTATAGTCTAGGATTCTTAAGCGAACCTTAATAATTAAATAATCTTTGTTATTTTTTGTTATTTTTAACGGTGTTCAGTTTAAAATATACATAACTAATTGAAATGAATTTAATATTAAGGTTTTATTACAACTAATTGTTATTATGTTGGTAACCGATTTATTTATCGCCTCGTTCCCACGCTCTGCGTGGTTACAGTGAAGCAATAATTTCTAATAAGTAGATTGTTCAGAAATTAATAGGTTAAATTTTAATTACTTACCTTGTTCCCATGCTCTGCGTGGTAATAATAATTACTTAGAAAATAAAAGGACACTGTTTTGATTTATCTTTATCCGGCTAATAAAATGGAAAATTTGTTAGTGCTGTTTGATAAAATTCAACAAATATCGCCATTACCCATTTTTAGTCAAGAAATTATTGTAGTGCAAAATGCTGGTATGCAACATTGGCTTAATTTATCGTTGGCGCAACAACGCGGCATAAGCATGAATTTTCGTTATGCTTTACCCTCGCAATATTTGTGGCAATTAGTACGAACATTAGTGAGCAGTGCAGAGGTACCCCAGCAATCGCCTTATTCTCGTGAGGTATTAAGTTGGCGAATCGATCAACTCTTAACCAGTAAACAGGTGTTGCAAGATGACAGTTTTGAGCAAGTAACGAGTTATTGGCAAAGTCATAACAAAGAAATGTCCGCATTAAAACGTTTTCAGTTGGCAATACAATTAGCGGATTTATTTGAGCAATATTTGATTTTTCGCCCTGATTGGCTTGATAATTGGCAGCACAACGTTGATATTAACTTTACGGATGAAACCTGTACGGATGAAACCTGTACTAATGAAACAATAACGGAACAA
>CAZVPC010000070.1:10797-13188 GCA_964629005.1 uncultured Pseudoalteromonadaceae bacterium
TACGGATGAAACCTGTACGGATGAAACCTGTACTAATGAAACAATAACGGAACAAAATAAGTCGCTTGCCTTATGGCAGGCTAAACTATGGCGATTGTTAATTAATCAGTTAGACTATAATCCTAAAAGATTGATCCATTCGGCTATTCAAAATTTAACGCGTTATCAACATTTATTGCCTGCACGAGTTATATTTTTTGGTATTAATTCTCTAGCACCTATTTGGTTAGAATTTATTAGCGCTTTAAGTGAACACCTTGAAGTGCACTTTTTTCATTTAAATCCTTGTTATGCTTATTGGGGCGATATTTTAACTGAAAAACAAGCCTGTAGAAATATTAGCACGTGGTTAGAACATTCTTCTGAGTACAATGAAACCGTTAATGAGCAAGTGTATAGCAATCTAGTTGGCAATCCATTGTTAGCCAATTTTGGCCAACAGGGTCGAGAATTTTTGGCGTTATTACAGCAATATAGCACCATTAACATTGAAGCTTTTGAACTTGCTGGAGTTGATTTCCTACAAAATAGCAAACAAAGTGAAAATGGAAAAACTAAATCAGCCCAAATCACGGTGTTGCAACACTTGCAAAATGATATTTTAACCTTAACTGACGCGCGAAACTTGCCGCACCAACAGGTAGATGATTCGATCACTATTACGAGTTGTCATAGTGCCTTGCGTGAAGTACAAGGTTTGCATGATTGGTTGTTACATCAATTTAATCAAGATCACCAGCTAACCCCAAAAGACATTTTAGTGATGTGTCCGCAAGTTGAAAATTATGCTCCCTATATTGATGCGGTATTTAGTCAAGGTTGGCAAGATATTGGTGAGCGCGTACCTCCCTTACCGTGTTCAATTGCTGATAGAACAAGTTTGGATGCTGAGCCCTTAGTTGCGGCTTTTATTGAGTTACTTAATTTACCCGATAGTCGTTTTCAAGTGTCCAAATTAATCACTTTATTACGCCTTCCGGCAATGCAAAGCAAGTTTTCAATTACGCTTGAAGATATTGACAAACTTAGTTATTGGTTAGAGCAAGCGACTATTCACTGGGGCTTAAATGGTCAACATAAGCAAAGTATTTTAAAATTAAACGAAGAAAATGAATGCTTTACATGGCAGTATGGATTGTCACGACTTTTACTAGGCTTCGCTTTTGGTGATGATGAAGTGATTTACGCCGAGCGTTTGTTATGCCCTAGTGTTGAAGGTAATGATGCTGAATTATTGGGAAAATTGATACAAATAATAGAACAATTACAAACTTTTTCTGTGCAATTAAAGTCAGCAAAATCAGCGGCAACATGGTTTGATTTTTTAAATGATTTACTTGAACAATTATTTTTAGTTGATGCTGATCCTGCTTTTGAATTGATTGAACAGGCATTAACTTCTTTAATTGACTACAGTGTTGAAGCGAAATATCAAACGGAGATCAGCTTGTCTGTGGTCAGGGAGTTTTTGCAAAGCCATTTTAGCCAACCTGATGCGGGTCGTCAGTTTTTAGTAGGCCAAGTCACTTTTTGTTCAATGTTGCCAATGCGTAGTATTCCTTTTAAAGTCATTGCTATTTTAGGGTTGAATGATGGCGAATTTCCACGTCAACGGCAACACTTAGCGTTTGATTTAATGGCGATAAGCGCAGCAAGAATGGGCGACAGATCACGTCGTGGTGATGATCGCTATTTATTTTTAGAAGCCATCATTTGTGCTAGACAAGCTTTGTACCTTAGCTTTCAAGGGAAAAATATTCGTAATAATAATGACTTGCAGGCCTCTTTAGTATTGAAAGAATTAATGGAATATTTAGAATTGGGCTATGGTTGGTGTTTTTCAGATCAAACTGCCTCTGCGGAGCAAAAACAATCGATAAACAATCTTAGACAATTAGCAATGCAGCCTTTTAGTCCACGAAATTATCAAGGTGAACAGGGTAGTTTTGATGCTAATTGGCGACGTTTTTCACTAAAAAATAAAGCTGACCCACAAAATACATCACCTTTGGTTATTGCTACGGAACAAAAAGATCAAAAAGTTAAAACAGTGCTTGAAATTTCATTAGAGCAATTGGTTAGTTATTTTGAACACCCAGCTAAATATTTTGCCAAACATCAACTTAATTTGCATTTTGAACATTATCAAGCAGAGCTAAGTGATACGGAACCTTTTGTTAACAATGCGCTACAGAGCTATTTGCTTAAACAAGCGCTTTTGCAGCAAAACTTGGCTGAGTCAGAACAGGCAAATGAACAACCGGTGATTGAGCAAGTTTTAAGGAAAGCGAAACTCAGTGGTAAATTTGCTGACTCACCAGTAACTGAGCAGGAATTTGCTAAATGGCAACAAGACAATGCAATTTTTTCAAACCACATTAAAAAACATCA
>CAZVPC010000071.1:0-3443 GCA_964629005.1 uncultured Pseudoalteromonadaceae bacterium
AGTAGTTGGTGATTTTAACAAGTAGAAATGAGCACCTATTTAGTGAGATTGGTATCATCTCTTGTCCAGAACAATAATCTGAACGATGACGGCAAACCCGTTAAGCTAAATTTTTATTTTGCAAGCCATTTATATCGTAGGGTCAATCAACTCAAAATAATTCATCATCGATAGCAAATAACCTTTCACACCCTGCTTTTGCCGCAACGATTAATGATAGTCTTCGTGGCAACAAACGGGCAAAATAATAACGTGCCGTTTTAATTTTAGCGATATAAAAATCATCACCACTATCACACTTAGGCAAAGAAACTGCTACCATTTTTGTCCAAATAAAGGCCATTGCGGTATAACCGAAAACATGTAAATAATCATTGGCAGCGGCGCCCAATTCGTTCATATTAGTTTGTGATTTAGCCAATAAGTAGCTAGTTAATTCAGCTAAGTCATCAACCGCAGCAATTAATGGTGTAATAAATTCTTGCATCTTTGCAGCGTTATCTTTCAGCAATATCTCTTCAACATAAGCCTTAACTTCCTCAATAAATATTTGCATCAGTTGCCCATTTGAACCCGCCACTTTTCGCATTAATAAATCCATGGCCTGAATACCGTTAGTGCCTTCATAAATTTGGGTAATACGCGCATCACGCACCAATTGTTCCTGACCCCATTCTTTAATATAACCATGTCCACCGAAGATTTGCTGCCCAGTTACGGTATTTTCAAAACCTAGATCGGTAAAAAATGCCTTCGCTAAGGGGGTCATTAATGCGGCCAGCGACTCACCTTTAATTTGCTGTTCACCCTCTGCAAACGTTGCGTAATCTAACTGCATCGCAATGTAAGTTGACAGCGCACGGCTACCCTCATTCAATGCTTTCATATTAAGCAACATTCGTCGAACATCGCCATGCACAATAATAGGATCGGCTTCTTTATTCGGCGGTTTGCTAGTATTGTTAGCGTCAGAGAAAGCTCTCCCTTGCAAACGATCTTTTGCATACTCCAGTGCATTTTGATAAGAACGTACCGCCGCACCTAAACCCTGAATACCCACGCCGATGCGTTCAAAGTTCATCATGGTAAACATGCAAGCCAAGCCTTTGTTTAGCTCGCCTATTAAATACCCTTGCGAGTCATCAAAATTCATCACACAAGTTGCCGAAGCGTTTATGCCCATTTTATGCTCAATGGAGCCACAACTTACTTGGTTGAAATCGCCTAAACTTTCATCGTCATTCACTTTATATTTAGGCACCAAAAATAAAGAGATACCACGAGGCCCCGATGGCGCATCCGGTAGTTTTGCGAGCACTAAATGAACAATATTTTCAGTAAGATCATGTTCTCCACCGGTAATAAATATTTTATTACCAGTGATACGATAACTGCCATCCTCTTGAGCAATGGCTTTAGTGCGTATAATACCAAGATCTGAACCGGCATGTGCTTCAGTTAAACACATAGATGCTGCCCACTCACCGGCATACATTCGTGTTAAATAACGCTGTTTTAAGGCTTCGCTACCATGTTTTGCCAAAGACAACGCCGCTCCAGCCGTTAACACTGGATACAACGCAAAAGAAATATCAGCCGCGCACAACATTTCTTCATGTTGTGCTGTTAGCATTTTAGGCATGCCCATGCCACCAAAGTCAGGATCACCACCTAACGCCGTCCAACCACCTTGTGCATAAGTATTAAATGCCTTTTTATAGCCGGGAGCGGTACTAACTTGACCTTGAGAAAAACTAACCCCGTGCTCATCACCCTGTTGCGCTATGGGTGCAATTTCTTGTTCGGCAATTTTAGCGCATTCTTGCATGATAGCTTCGGCAGTTTCTCGATCGACACGATCGGTTAATACGGGTAAATTTTGCCACATAGTATCGGCTTTAAATACATCAAATAGCACAAAAGCCATATCTTTTAGGGGGACTCGATAATCTGCCATGTTTGTTGCGCTCCAAAATATTATACGATAAAAATTAAACGACCAATTTAAACAAGTGTTTAAATATAGCTGTTTTGGTGAAAATGTAAAGTCTAACTTGTCAATAAGTAGATAATTACGGTAGGGTAATAATTATCTATCTTAGGAAGCTGACAAGAATTATGGGTGTTAATTTGAAGTTTAGCCACTTGTTGTTAATTTTTTATTTAACCGTATTAAATTTTGCTAATGCAGAACAGTTGCTATTTTCTAGAAAAGATTTAGGTGAAAAAATGCAATTCAATTATCGCTGGCTTGACAATAAGCATGCTGAGCAGTCGATGAGTTTTGCACTAAATAAAACGGATTTATTTACCCATTTTCGCCAATTCAAAAATTATAAGCGTGAATTTAGTGACGCTTATATTCATAAAGCGCTCAAAAAACAGTTACAAAAACAGCCCTTGCCTGAGGTACAAATTGAATTTAGTCAAAAAAATGGTCATCTAAGTGTCAATATTCGGGGTAAAAACCAAGCTAAGGTTAATCATGCTTATCAAACCATTGCAAAACTAGAGCAACAATATTTAGATCAATATTTAGCCCAAAACAATTATCATCGTTTTACTACCCATAATGGCATTAATGCCATTAAACCCGATCATGTTGCTATAGCAGCCCAATCGGTTGCTGATCTCAAAATACTTAAAGCGATTATTTTGGAAAAAGTTTCAGTACAAAATATTAGAAAAGTAACCAACTACGTTTTAGGCTTTGTCCAAAATATTCCCTATTCTACTTTAGAATCTAGAGCAACCTCTTCAGGTGCAGGTTTTAGCCCACCGTTAAATTTGATTTATCAAAATCAAGGCGACTGCGATAGTAAGGTTACTTTAACCGCAACAATTTTACGGGCGTTAATGCCACGCATTAATATGATCATTATCTACATAGACCAACATGCGTTATTGGGTATCAACATTCAACCGCAAAGCGATGAAATAAGCATTGTCGAACAAGG
This sequence comes from uncultured Pseudoalteromonadaceae bacterium, assembly GCA_964629005.1. GTDB lineage: Bacteria > Pseudomonadota > Gammaproteobacteria > Enterobacterales > Alteromonadaceae. The sequence goes on from CAZVPC010000071.1 coordinate 2,958, forward strand.
TATTACTTATGTTTTAGCCGAACCCACCGGACCCGCACTTTATTCCTTAGGGCAAGTCGCACCCTTTTCTAAAAACTCCGTTTTAGGGGGATTATATAGTGCTGAACAATTTAAATAACCGCTTTGATACTCGCTAATAAAACATCAAAATTAACGGGTTTGGCAATGTGTTTGTTCATCCCCGCAGCAAAACTGAGTTGATGATCTTCTTCGCGAGCATGTGCGGTCATGGCAATAATAGGTAGATTTTTATACTCAGGCATTGCGCGTATTCTTCTCGTTGCCGTTAAGCCATCCATAACCGGCATTTGAATATCCATCAACACTAAATCCACTTTATTATCAACTAAAAGATCTAATGCTTCTTGACCATTATTAGCAAGCACAACCTCTATTTTCATGCTTTTTAACAATTCTTGCGCAACCATTTGATTCACTAAATTATCTTCAACTAGCAGCACTTTTATGTTCTCAACAGCAGTTACC
>CAZVPC010000071.1:3543-12984 GCA_964629005.1 uncultured Pseudoalteromonadaceae bacterium
ATTCACTAAATTATCTTCAACTAGCAGCACTTTTATGTTCTCAACAGCAGTTACCACTAACAAGTCATCGGCCTTTACTTGTTTTACCGCTACTGCTGTGATTATTTGCTCGATCAAAACGCGATAAAAAGGCTTTTCAATAATAGTCCAAGGTATATTTAATTGCTCAACCTGTTGATTTAGTGTTTCACTAATTTCAGCTAACATCGGCAAACAAAGAGCAATTAAACTAAATTTACGTGCCACTGATACAAATAAGGCTTGTTCGGTTAAAAGTTGCTGAGGTTCAAGAAGCAAAACACTATTCACTGGAAGATTAGCTGATTCGAGCTGTGCCAATTGCGAAAACTCTTGAAATTGCCAACCTATAGCAATAAATTTATCCAATAAAGAGGCAGGTAACTGACTCGCGACAGTAACAATGGTCATTGACGGTTCGATTAAATCACTATAGGTAGAGGTATTTTTTTGCTGAGACAAAGGCAATGAAAAACTAAACTCGCTGCCTTGGCCTAACTCACTTTTAAGGGTTAATTTTCCCCCGAGTAAATCAACAATTTGCTGACAAATGGATAAACCCAAGCCTGAACCACCGTATTTTCGGGTCATCGACTCATCCGCTTGAGTGAAAGCATTAAATAAATTAATTTGTTTTTCTTGCGCAATACCAATACCAGTATCAAGTACTCTAAAGCTTAAATATATTTTTGCGTTATGATTTATTGTTTCTACAAATAAGTTTACTTGCCCTTGATCGGTAAATTTAACAGCATTATTAAGTAAATTGGTTAACACCTGCACCAAACGAATTTCGTCACTATATAATGTATCCGGTACATCAGCGGCAATATCCACCGTCACCGTTATTTTTTTCTGATGGGCTTTACCAATATTCAGCTTTAACGCTTTGTCAATAATGTGATCAAGGGTTATTTGCGTTTTAAACAGCGGCATTTTACCCGCTTCAATTTTAGCTAAATCGAGTAATTCATCAATTAAATATAATAATGATTTAGACGCCGTTTCAGCATTCACTAAATACTGCTGTTGCACTCGATTTAAGGGCGTTTTTTCTAATAAATACATCATTCCTTGGATCGCATTAAGCGGTGTCCTAATTTCATGGCTCATATTTGCTAGAAATTGTCCTTTCGCTTGATTGGCTTGCACCGCCTGATTTTTGGCTTGTTCTAACGCGGCTTGAATAGCATAAGCTTCAGTGACATCACGAAAAATATTGATCGTACCTAAGGGTTCATTAAGATCATTAAAAAAACGTCGACTAAATAATTCAAAGGTATGTTTGTCGGTTTTAACCACTTGCTGATAGGCTTTTTGCGCGCCGTCTTGATATGATTTTGATGACAATTCAACAAAGGCTGAACTCATCGTTTGTGGTAATAATTTGCTGGCCGGAAAGTCTAAAATAACAGACTCTTTTTTATCGATAAACTTTTCTAGCGCTAAATTACAGCCGATCAAGTTTCCTTTCGGATCACTAAAAATAATGAGTTCTGGCATGGCATTCATAACAGAACGCAATAACGCATAATCCCGTTGACGCTGTTCGCTGGTTTTCAATAAGTCTTGGGTTTTTTCTTTGACTCTTTTATCTAAATCAATATTTTTATCTTTTAATTGCTGCATTAAACTGCGGTTTTGACTAAATATATCTTCAACCACATGAAACCAATGCTGCCAGTCAGCCGTTGGTTTTATTTTTCCTGAATCGCCTTGCGCGCAATTTTCTATGTGCTGAATAAATTCGGTAGCCGGTTTAATAAAGGTTGTCCGAGTCAAAAAATAAATTAACAAAATAAAAGCCGTTAAGCCAATAAATAACACAATAAACCAAAATAAAAATTCCCCAGCAAGCGGGCTAATAAATTCATCATAAGGTTGATACTTAATTAACACCCATTGATTAATAGGCAGAACTTGTTTTTGAATAAACCATTTGCCTACTTTTTGCGATGGCCCTAAAGCATTTAATAATTCGATCGAAAACTGACCAAACACCGAAGGCACTATTTCTTGCCAATCTGAACGATGAGTAATTTTTTCTGCCGTTAAAGACTTATGCAAGAGTACATGTTGATTTTGATCAAGCAATAAATAACCCTGCTCTGGTGCTAATAAATCAGGTAAGGTCTGATCAAGTTCATTAAGATTAATATCAATGATCAACGCGCCAACAAATTTATTCAGTTGAGTGACTCCTGCCGCTAACGATGCCGTTAAACCTTTACCGGCAGAATCACTATAAGGTGGTGACCAATAAAATTCGCCCTGACGTTGTTTTTTTTGAATTTCGGTAAAATAATCGCGTTTGATCAGTTGATCAGAATAACGCCAGCTACTTCTTGAAACCCAAGGAAATAAATTAACAAAACGTTTTTTCGATACGTAATAAAACCATGTGACTTCAGGATTAGTATGTTGTGCAGTAATAAACGCGGGGGTTAATGCGTTAGCCATGGCTAACTCTTGCTTGAGTTGTGGATCTAAATGATTAATATCACCAATACCCGTAATATTACCACTTAATTGAGTGCGTTGATTAATAACATCTCGACGAGGCAAATTAAGATAAAATAAGTCTCCCTCTTGCGCTAACTTGGGTAATAATTTATTGGTGTTTTCCGGATATTTAAGACAATAGTTAGCAAATTCCAATAAACCAGAAATGGCCTGAACACTGTGCACAAGTTTGCCATTTAAAGCCATTGCTTGTTGGTTCATCGTTCGTTCAGCTTGATCTTCAAAATCAGACAACTCACGAAAATAGCGCACAGCGGCTAGCGCCAAGGCAATAAAAATAACCAACGCAAAAACCAAAATAATAGTGCGATTAAAGCGGCTAAAAACTTTATTCGATGATGACTTGGTTAACAATGCATATTTCCTAAAGATTTTCTTCAGCAAATGAAGCCAAACGACTCCGAACCACACCATTTAAATTAATGGTACTACTACCGGGAAAATCTTTAAAACGTTCAACAATATAAGTTAATCCTGAGGTTAACGCGGTTAAATAATTACTATCAATTTGTGATAAATTACCGCTGCAAATTAATTTTGTCCCTTCTCCACAACGAGTAATAATGGTTTTTAATTGTGATGCCGTTAAATTCTGACACTCGTCAAGTAACACAATAGCATTTTGTATACTGCGCCCGCGCATAAAATTAACCGACTTAAACTGAATGTTTGCCTTTTCCATAATATAATTTAAGCTGCCGGTCATGTTTTCATCTTGTTTATGCAAAACTTCAAGCGAATCCGTGATCGCCGACAACCAAGGTGCCATTTTTTCTTCTTCAGTACCCGGTAAAAAACCAATTGACTCGGCTATTTCAGGAGTACTGCGAGTAACAATTAATTTATCATAAATGCCGCGTTCTATCACCTGCTCTAACGCACTAGCTAGCGCTAACAATGTTTTACCGCAGCCAGCAGGGCCTGTTAAAATAACGAGATCCATGGTTGGATCAAGCAATGAGTCTAACGCCATGCCTTGATAAATATTTTTGGGATGAATACCCCAAGCCGTTTTGCCTAATAATCGTTCTCGACCGAGATCAAGAATTGCTAATTTGTCCTGATCAACACCCACTATTTTGCCGGCAAATTCTTCGGTTTCATCTAATAAATATTCATTAATGAAACTACTCGGCAGTTCTGCACCTTCAACATAATGAGTGGTATTTCGCCCTTCGGTTTCACTTTGACAACTTTTAATTTTTTGCCAAAAATCTCCCTCGAATTGATGATAACCTTTAGTTAAAAATTGAATATCGTCAACCAGTTGATCGGTGCGATAATCTTCAACATGATTTAATCCTGCACCTTTTGCTTTCAAACGCATATTAATATCTTTAGTCACCAAGACCACTTTGATCGGCGATTTTTGTTTTTGAATATACACAGCGGCATTGATAATACGGTTATCGTTTTCATTAAAAGACAAAGTATGTGCGGTTTGTTTTAAGATATAATCGTTAAAAATAGATAATTTACCACTGGGTTGTTGCTCTCCTGATCCTGACAAAGGGACTCCGGCTAGTATTTCTTCAGGGGTTGCATCTTTTAAAATATCCTCAAGCGCTCTAATAGCAACTCGCGCATCTCGGCTTACATCCTTACGTCGATCTTTAATGGAGTCTAACTCTTCTAACACCGTCATCGGCACAACAACATCGTGTTCTTGGAACGATAGAAAAGCAAACGGTTCATGCAGTAAAATATTGGTATCGAGGATATAGATGATTTTTTCGTCGTTGTTTTGCTCAGCTTTGTCGCTCATCTTTGCTTTACTTTTTTCTCTACTCATAATAATGGCTTCTCCAGCATCAATGAAAAGAAAATTAGGTCTATTCATAAGTTAGATCATTCATAAATAGTATAGCGCTAAAAGAACGGCTAAAAAATTTTCCAAGCGGTGATTTTATAAATAACCCCCTCTAGAATGACAGTTAAATAGTCGACTGACAAGCAAGAAAAAAGCAGATAAAAAAACTTTTTTATCTAAGGTAACTATTATTAAGCTTGAGTTAGCGTTAACATAGCGCCCTTTTTCTTGAGTCGCTTCTTTTGCACAATAATATGCGCTCATTTTTAAGTTTTTTCTTGGTGTTTTTACGGTAATATTTTGGAGATTTTTATGTTATTTCATCCCGGGCAACGTTGGATCAGTGACGGTGAATCAGATCAAGGTTTAGGCACAGTGATGAAAGTAGAGTCTCGCTTTGTCACCATTTTATATACCGCCACTGGTGATTCACGTAAGTACGCCATTAAAGATGCCCCACTAACAAGGATCAAATTTAACTCTGGTGATGTTATTCCAAGCCATGAAGGTTGGCAGTTAAAAGTAGTCTCCGTTCACGAAGAAAACAAACTACTCACTTATCATGGAACTCGTCTCGACACTGGTGAAACTACCTCGTTAAAAGAAGTAATGATTGATCACTTCATTAAATTTAATAATCCCCATGACCGTTTGATCAATGGTCAAGTAGATCGCCTCGATTGGTTTCGACTGCGTCGTGATTGTTTAAAACATCAATTTAAACAACAGCAATCTGAATTAACAGGGTTAACGGGCGGGCGGGTTAGTTTAATTCCTCATCAGCTATATATTGCCGAAGAAGTTGGTCAACGTTTTGCACCACGGGTATTACTTGCCGACGAAGTAGGCTTAGGTAAAACCATTGAAGCAGGTTTGATCATTCATCAGCAATTAGTGACGGGGCGAGCACAACGAGTCTTAATTATTGTACCCGAGCCTTTAATGCATCAATGGTTGGTAGAAATGTTACGCCGATTTAATTTACATTTTAGTATTTTTGATCAGGCGCGTTGTATTGAAAGTGATGGCGACAATCCGTTTGCCAGCGAACAACTAGTCTTAGTAAATTTAGCCTTTATCAGCGAAAACCAACAATGGTATGAAGCATTATTAGCTGAAAGTTGGGATTTAATGGTTGTTGACGAAGCGCACCACCTTAACTGGCAACCGAATCAAGCAAGCATTGAATATCAATGTATTGAACGATTAACTAAAACAGTTCCCGGAGTACTATTACTAACAGCAACCCCCGATCAATTAGGCCATGAAAGCCATTTTGCCCGCTTGAAATTACTCGATGCCGATCGCTTTTTTGATTATCAAAAATTTGTTGAGGAAGAAAGTCACTATCGCGAAATTGCTGAAACAGCCAACAGCATTATTGTCGGTAACCCGCTTAATCAAAAGCAACAGACTAAGCTAACCCATTTACTCAAAGAAACTAATATCACAACACTTTTAGATAATTTCAATAGTGATAACGACGAACAGCAAAGCCAAGCTAAGCAGCAATTGCTCAATCAATTACTTGATCGACATGGTACCGGACGTATTTTATTTAGAAACAGTCGAAATAACATTAAAGGTTTTCCCGCACGACAATTACATGCAACCCCCTTAGCATTACCTGAATTATACCAAGTGCAAATTAATGATTTTATCAATAGCGCACCAACCGATGTTTTAGCACAATCAAAACGAGCCAAACACTTATTTACGCCTGAAATTTTATTTTCGTTAGACACTCACACCACACATTGGGTTGATATTGATCCACGCGTTGATTTTTTAATTGAATTGTTAAAATCACTCAACACTAAAACCAGCAAAGAAAAAGTACTGGTTATTTGTGCTCACGCGCAAACAGCTATAGATTTAGAAACAGCACTCAGAGTAAAACAAGGCATGCGAGCCGCTGTTTTCCATGAAGGTTTAAGTATTTTTGATCGCGATCGTGCCGCTGCCTATTTTGCTCAAGAAGAAGATAGCGCCCAAGTATTGTTATGCTCTGAAATTGGCAGTGAGGGTCGTAATTTTCAATTTGTGCACCACTTGGTCTTATTTGATTTACCCACAAATCCAGACTTACTTGAGCAACGTATCGGCCGTCTTGACCGAATAGGACAACAACAAATTATCTCTTTGCATGTTCCTTACTTTGAAAATTCAGCCCAAGAGCTCTTATTTAAATGGTATCAACAAAGCTTAAATGCTTTTGAGCAAACCTGTATAACTGGGCGCGCAATATTTGAAAGCTATGGTGAAACATTGATGTTACTCGCGCTACAAGGTCAAGAGTCGAGTAAACAAGCCCTACAATTTATTGACGACAGCCATCAAAAACACCTTACTGTTAAACATGAACTAGAACATGGTCGTGACAAATTACTTGAGATCCGCTCCTCTGGCCAAGGTAAAGCACAAGCCTTAGTTAATGCTATTGAACAACAAGATCAACAAGTTTATTTGCCGCAGTTTATGTTTCAAGTATTTGATGTTTTTGGTATTGCTCAAGATGATAGTAGCAATTTTGCTATTGCTTTAAATCAAACTGAACACATGTTAAGTGCCAATTTCCCTTGTTTGCCTGAAGATGGTACCACCGTTACGTTTAATCGCGATAGTGCTTTAACTTGTGAAGATTATCAATTGCTGACGTGGGATCATCCGATGGTGCGCGGTGCCATGGAATTAATTTTATCCGATGAAATTGGTAACGCTAGTATCGGATTATTAAAAAATCCGGTATTGCCTGTTGGCACCTTCTTTTTAGAATGTTGGTACACATTAGCCGCAATGGCACCCGCTAAATTACAAGTAGGTCGTTATTTGCCGACCACACCAGTGCGGGTGCTAATTGATGCAAGTGGTAATGATCTTGCTGCTAAAATAAGTGAAACAGTACTCGACAACCAAGTTGTTCCAGTAAAAAAACAAATGGCATTACAACTAACCAAAGCATTAAGTGCGCAAATTTTACCTTTGGTAACTAAAGCTGAGAAACATGCCAATAACAAAATTGCAACGATCCAAAGTCAAGCCTTGATCACCATGAAGCAAACATTAAGCACCGAAGAACAGCGATTGATCGCGTTAGCAGCAATTAATCCGAGTGTTCGCCAAGAAGAAATTGATTTTATTCAATTACAACAACAAGAGTTGTGTCATTATATTGATAATGCTCAACTGAAATTTGAAGCGGTGAGATTAATCGTTGTCAGCCACTAATAATCCGCCAAGAAATAATTCACCAAGAAATAATCAGCGAAGAAAAAATAGGTAAACCATGTCAGCAAATCCAGATTTTATCTACCAGCCGCCAATGACTCCTTATCTTGACCTTATTTTTCAAGATAACGACATCGTTGTGCTTAACAAATGTAGTGGTTTGCTAACCGTGCCGGGGCGGTTAGCCGAGCATCAAGATTGTTTACAAAAACGTGTACAAACAGTGTTACCCAGTGCCACCATAGTACATCGTTTAGACATGGCAACGTCGGGTATTTTATTAATGGCATTAAATAAACCAGCCCATGTCCACATTAGCCGTCAATTTGAACAACGGTTGACTAAAAAATCTTATCTTGCCCGTGTTTATGGCATCATCAAAGAAGAACGCGGTGAAATCAATTTACCCTTAATTTGTGACTGGCCAAACAGACCAAAACAAAAGGTTGATTTTGAGCATGGTAAAAAGGCACAAACGTTATATCAAGTACTTTCTCGAGATCAAGAAAGTACTTTAGTTGAATTAACCCCGATAACAGGGCGTTCTCACCAACTACGAGTGCATATGTTAGCATTAGGTCATCCTATTTTGGGAGATCGTTTATATGCCCATGAAAAAGCGTTAACCATTAGCCCAAGATTACAACTACACGCGCAAATGTTAACCTTTACTCACCCAGTGACGGGAAAAGAATTAGCATTTACCAGCAAAAGTCCGTTTAATTAACAACGTTTGTTGAGCAAATTAATTTTCAAGAAATAATAATTTCACCCGATAACTTAAATAAATAATCAGCCGGAGTTAATTTGTGCGTAACCATACCATTTTTTTACTGCTTTTTTTTAGCTCACTACTATTAACACCCCAGTGTAACGCCCAAGAATCAACTAAAAACAAAACCAAGGCGGTTAAGGCTGAACAAGAAACCAAAAAAGCATCAAAAAATAACAAACAAAATAAAACCAACGATAATGCAAAAGATAAAAGTAACACGCAAAAAAAGAAAACAATTAAGAAAAACATAAAAATAAATTTCCCTATAGATAGCCAAAAACAATTTAAAGCTGATATTAACCATTACCTTAACGCTGAAAAAATCAAACCTATGTTAGCTGGCAGTGATGATTTTATCACCCTTATCAACGAACAAAGTACAGGAAATAGCAAAGGCGTGGCCATTTTATTAGCCAACTGGCAACAAGCACTAACCTCCCCCAAAGCCTTAAATTATTTAAGAACAACATTGCCAAAACAAGGTTGGACAACCATTACCATTCAATCTCCCGAAAAACCGGCAAAGTATCCTTCAATTAAATTGAATGCCCTTGAACAAGCAGAAGAAAATCAAACTTTGTTGTCACAATATAAAGAAAAATTAAGCTTAATTATCAAGAAAGTAATGCTCAAAGCTGATAATTATCCGGGGATCTCTTTAATGATCGCCGAAGGGAGTAACGCCGCCTTATTAGTTGATTTATACCAACAACAACAAAATAAACAACCCGCTGCATTAGTCATATTAAGCGGTTATTTACTCACCCCAAAAGATAACCAAAACTACGCCCAATCATTAGCAAAAATTGACGTACCCGTATTAGACTTATATTTAGAAAAAGGTAATGCCATCGTCGCCAGAAATGCTCCCTTGCGCTTATCACAAAGCAAAAAACAATTAAAAGTTTTTTATCGTCAACAAAAATTGAATAATTTTAGTACCGGTTATTACCCCAAAGAACAACTGAGCAAAGTTATCAACGGTTGGCTGAAACGCATTGGTTATTAGTTTTTTCTTAGGCTCAGTATTGTACTTATACCAATCTCACTAAATATGTGCTCATTTCTACTTGTTAAAATCACCAAC
>CAZVPC010000072.1:0-12972 GCA_964629005.1 uncultured Pseudoalteromonadaceae bacterium
ATTTTTTTGGTATATCTTATTTTATGTACTATAGTTATAGGCTACCGTGACTAAATTTAATAATTAATAAAATAAATGGATGTATAACATGGAAGAAAATTTGATCAGTAGCTTGAAATTGGCCAAGCAGACGCTTGATGAGCTACAAAGTAATTATCCGAACAGTGAATGTTCGGAAGGTTCACTTTTGCGTTTGAGCAGTGCGTTAAAAAATATAGACAAAGAAGTTAACAAGTTACGTAATGTTATGGACGTAAATTTCAAACTTATGAGTAATTAATTTAAATTCACAATAATATTTTAAAAAACTTATTCTAGCTCATCTAGAGTTATTTTTTGCTGCCAATTTTTTAGTTTCTTCTTTCGATTAAGTAATTATTTTCAGTTTATCCTTTTCTTCCTAATATTAGTTACGCTACTATTAAGTCTTTATATTTTTTAAAATTTTTTAGTGTGTTAGTGATTAGATAATGAGAATATTATTAGTTGAAGATGATTTACCCTTAGCTCATGGCTTGCAAATTTCTTTGCGTCATGAAGATTTTGTAGTTGATCATGTTAATTGCGGTAAAGATGCTTTAAATACGCTGAGCTTTGGGGATCATGACATGGTTATTCTTGATCTTGGTTTACCTGATATGGATGGTTTGACAATAGTAGAACAAGTCAGGAATAAAAAATCAGCTATTCCTATTATTATATTAACAGCACGGGATACTATTGAGGATAAAGTTCTAGGATTAGATTTTGGTGCAGATGATTACTTAGTAAAACCCTTTGATATTAATGAACTTACCGCTAGATTACGAGTTATAGAACGGCGCTTAGGTACAGCTAATTCAGCCCTTATTGCTATAAAAAATGTGCAAATAGATACCCTAGCTCATAAAGCAATGATGAATGATAAGGATATTGGCTTGTCAAAAAAAGAATATATGGTGCTTAAAGCCTTGATGGAAAATGCGGGTAGAATTCAATCGAGAGACCAAATTGAATCTCGTTTATATGAGTGGGGTGAAGAAGTTGCCAGTAATGCCGTTGAGGTACACATCTCTAACTTACGTAAAAAATTGCCCAAACAATTTATCCAAACAATTCGAGGCGTAGGTTACACGGTGAATCCTTAATGTTTTTTTCTGCTGAGCATTTCTTTCAACTATGATGTCTATTCGTCGTTATTTAGTGTTGATTTTAATATCAATGATCACTTTGATCAGCTTTGTTGCGGCGATCCAAGGTTATAAAGCGAGCATGGTAAAGGCTGCTGATTTATTTGATGCACAACTCCGCTCCGTTGCATATACCATAATTACTTTAACGCCACAACAAAAAGTAGTGCAAGTTGATAATAAAGAAAGTTTAGTCTTTCAATTGTGGCGAAATAAACAATTGGTTTTTAAAACTAGTAACGCGCCGGATGAACAAATTAGTGAGTTTAAACAAGGTTTTAGTGAAAATAATTTTGCTGGTCAGCGTTGGCGTGTTTTTACCGGTCGGAACGAAAAACAACAAACTTGGATCATGGTCGCTCAATCAATTAAGCCACGTTTTGAATTAGCTGAAAAAGTCATATTGTCAGCAGTAACTCCTATTATATTAACGATCCCTTTGTTGAGTTTAATTATTTCTTTTGTGATCAGTCGAGGTTTAAAGCCTCTGAGTCAATTAACCACGCAATTAACCAATAAAAAAATTAATGCATTGAGTGTGATCAAAGTAAAACATTCGGGTAAAGAACTTACCCCAGTTATTGAAACATTAAATCGTTTATTTACCCAACTTGATGCCGCATTTGAGCGAGAAAAATGTTTTGCTTCTGATGCGGCGCATGAGTTGAGAACACCGTTAAGTGTGTTGAAAATTAATGCCCATAATTTACAATATGAATTAGGTGAAAATCATCAATCGTTGAATCACTTGGTCGCTAGCATTGATCGTATGGCACATGTTGTTGATCAAATATTAATGCTCAACCGCACTAATCCGGAACAATTTAGTTTACAAAGAGAAGCTCTCGCATTAAAACCCTTAGTACAGCAAGTTATAGGGCAGCTATACCCTGAAATTATACATCGCCAACAAACGATTGAATTTAACAGCGCAGAAGTATGGCTCAAGGGTAATGTTTTTTCGATGATGCTGTTACTGCAAAATTTAATTGCTAATGCGAGTAAATATACGCCTGATGGTGGTCAGATTTTGGTTTCGACTAAAATTATAAAGGGTCAAAGTGTGCTTTATATCGAAGACTCAGGTCCCGGTATTGCAGCAACAGAAAGAGCTAAAGTCTTTAACCGTTTTTATCGTGTTGGTGGCGATCAACATCATTCTAATGTTGTTGGCTGTGGACTGGGTTTAGCTATTGTTAAGCATATTGTACAACTTCATCAAGCTACAATTAATTTAAATAATTCACCACAGTTAAAAGGACTCATGGTCACGGTTACTTTTGCGTCATATCAGCAAAAGGAATTGCTTGATGCCTAAAAAATATTTATTTACTTTGCTCTGTAATCTGCTGCTAATGAGTTGTTATGTTTTAGCAGAACGCCCTGAATTTGTCTTGGAGATCAAAGATCATTTGTTTTATCCATCTGAGATAAAGATCCCCCCCGATCAAAAAATCAGATTAGTTATTTTGAATTATGATCAAACCCCTGAGCAATTTGATAGTTTTGATTTAAATAGAGAAAAAGTAATATTTCCGGGTAAAAAATCAGTTATTTATATAGGGCCGTTGCCGCAGGGAAGATATCATTTTTTTGGTGAGTATCATCCCAACAGCGCACAAGGAATTGTTATTGTTGATCAAAGTGCAGCAAACACTTCATTAGTGGGGAAAAAATAAGATGTTGATCAATACCGTTATTTTATTCTTACGTGATGCCTTACCTATTATTATTATACTGGCTTTTCTTTTACTTACCACGAGAAAAGATGACCATGGTGAGCATTTACTGAATAATTTTAATTGGTTATGGTTTGCTTTGCCGTTGAGTGTTTTTTTGACTTCTATTTTACTTATTGAGTTAGATAAAATAGCACAAGTATATCAAGATATGGGTGTGGAATTTCTATTCTCATTAGAATTTTTATGTATTTATACGATCATTTTATTTCATATCTTTATTAAAATCACTGCGCCCAAAAGTATCTTATTAACTCGCAGCGCAATGGTTATCTTTATTTTGGTATTTACCGTTAATGCAACAGATTTTTTAGTTTACCTCACGGGATTTTGGTCGCAAAAAGAATTGTTACTTTCCATTTCTATTGGCATGGTTCTCGGCTTAGGTATCTGTGCTAGCGTTGGTATATTGGGGTATTTCTTATTATTGTTAACGATGCCGAAATATCAGCAAAAATGGGTGCTTTTATTATTATTGCTATTTGGTTGTGGACAGTTAAATCAAGCCATTAATTTATTATTACAAATAGATATGCTGCCTACTTTCAATATTTTGTGGGATAGCAGCTTCTTAATTAAAGAAAATTCAGAGTTGGGTCATTTTTTTACTGCTTTAGTGGGATATGACGCAACACCTTCTGGGCTGCATTTATTTATTTATTTAAGTGCTTTGTTTATCCCAATAGCTTGGTATTTTTTTTATCAAGCAGCAATGACAAAAGTGGCGGGAACAGGTGGAAATAATGAGTAAGATTATTGTTTTAATGATGCTTCTGATGGGAATATTCCCCAAAGTATATGCTGATAGTGTTGTTGTTGATAAAATTTATCACCCTTATGTATTACCTAATGAAACTGAAATAGAATGGCGTTTTTTTTCACAACAACGAGATAATAAAAATCAACTTGTGCAACGTTTAGGCTATGGTTTTTCATTATCAGAAAATGTCATGGTTGAAGGATATCTTGTTGGCGAACGAGATCTTAACGGTAATTATGGTTTACAGTCGTATGAACTCGAGCTTCGTTGGATGGTAACTGAACAGGGTAAATATTGGATGGATGTTGGTACATTATTTGAATTGGAAAAAAAATATAATCGTGATGACTGGGGCGCAACTTCAGGAATTTTACTTGAAAAAGAGTTTGGTCGTACGAGCTTAACAATGAATTTTTTTATGATCAATGAATGGGGAGTTGATATTAAAAATGAAATGGAAACAGAGTTTCGTTTTCAATACCGTTATCGCTGGATCCCGCAACTTCAACCTGCGATAGAATTTTATTCTGGTCCTGATTATGTGGGTATTGGACCTGCCTTTATGGGGTTACAACGTTTTGATCGGCAAAAACAGTTGAAATGGGAAGTTGGTTTTATCTTTGGTGTGAATGGCGATAGTCAAGATCAAGCATTACGTCTTGATTTTGAATATGAGTTTTAAACACTTTCCTTAAATTTTAACCTTAGCGGGAAAGCGTGTTGCGGCTATTTTTTCTATACTGTCCCGGAGTTTGCTGACTTAATTTTTGAAACCAACGATAAAACGAACGAGGTTCGGCAAAACCTGAGTTAATACTAATTTGATCAATTGTTAACGTTAATTCATTTAATAGTTGTTTTGCTTGTTGTAAACGGATTTTATTGACAAGGTTTTTAAACTTTTCATTTTCAGCTTTCAAGCGTCGTTGTAAGGTTTTATCACTCATCCCTAATAATTTAGCAATATTTTGTTGGGTTATTTTTCCTGAGGCTAAATTTTGTTGAATAAGTATTTGGGTTTGTTCTATGATGCTGTTTTTTTGTTCAAGATTGGTAATGATGCGAGTCGCATGTTTTTCTAGGGTAGATAATAATTGTTTATCACCTTTATTTAATGGTAATTCTAGCAATGAGCGATTAAAAATTATGGTGTCACTATTTTGATTAAACATAACAGGGCAGTTAAATAATTCTTGATATTGAATTGCTTGCTGTAAGCTGGGTTCAGTACGAGTTAATGATACCTGTATAGGACAGCCATGATTATTAGTTAAATAACGGGCAAAAGTAAGCCAAGAGGCAAGGCAATTATCAATCATATGTCGATGCACTAATTTATTAGGAAATTGACAACTCCAGCCGATTTTAAAATAATCACCTTGTTGCTCTAACGTTGTTACGCCCATGTCACCGACCAGTTTTTCAAACGGTTGAATTTTAGTAATAGCTTCTCCTAATGTTTCACAATTCATGGTGATATAACCCAATACACTATAAGAGCCGGGTTGAACATATTGCGCGGTGTGTAATCCAAAAAGGTCGTCGTTTGATAAATTAATTAATGACGCGATCAGTTGTTGAAATTTTTCCCCTGAAATAGTTTTACTGTTATCGGCAAGTACTTCATCAGTTAATGCTAGTTCCAATAAAATAGAACTAATATCAAGCTGTTGAGCTTTGGCAAGTTGTAAATATTGATTAACTGCCGGAATAGAGGCACGACCTAAGGAATTTTTATCTATCATTGTTTGTTAATTGTCCTGTTTTGTCCCTAAAACTGTCTTTAGTGGACATTCCATCCCGTATGACTCAGTTTTATCATAACTACTATTAAATGAATAGAAAATTATCAGGTAGAAAAAGATGAGACGTTGGAATGGTTGGGGAGATGAAAGCAATAACATGACATTGCCTGATTCAGCAGCAAAATTTTTGCAAGAAAAGTTAGGTGAAACCTCTCCTTTAATCGATTGCACTTTAGCGCAAGTTATTGCCAAGGTGCCAGAAAGTCGCTTACCTTTTCATTCCTTGATCACGGTGGACAAAGAACAACGAGTGCGTCACGCAAAAGGGCAATCATTAGCTGATTGGCTGGCAATGCGTAGTGGTGATATTAGTGTTTTTCCTGATGGTGTTGCTTTTCCTGAAAATTCACAGCAGGTACAAACCTTATTAGCATTTGCCAAAGAAAATGATCTTGAGTTGATCCCATACGGCGGTGGTACCAGTGTTGCTGGGCACATTAACCCACAACAATCAAGGCGTCCAATTTTTACGGTTAACATGTCACACATGAATCAACTACTGCATTTAGATGAGCAAAGTCAGATTGCGACATTTGGTGCTGGTACTCCTGGGCCTATGGTTGAAGCGCAACTTAGGGCGAAAGGTTATACTTTAGGACATTTTCCTCAATCATTTGAATTATCAACTATAGGGGGATGGGTAGCGAGTCGTTCAAGCGGTCAGCAATCATTGCGTTACGGGCGAATAGAACAGTTATTTGCTGGCGGTCGCATGGAAACTTTTGCTGGTACTTTGATATTACCAACATTTCCTGCATCGGCTGCGGGGCCTGATTTACGTGAGTTAGTATTAGGCTCAGAAGGACGCTTTGGCATTATCAGCGAGGTTAAAGTTAGGGTTAGTAAGCTAGCAGCGCAAGAAACATTTACGGTGCTCTTTTTTCCTAATTGGCAACAAGCAACCCATTTTTGTCAAGAGGTGGTACAAAACCGCATCGCTTTGTCGATGCTCCGAGTGAGTAATGCCAGTGAAACGCAAACACAATTAAAATTAGCGGGTCATAAAAATTCAATAAAATGGTTAGAGCGTTATCTAAAGCTACGTGGTGCGAAACAGCAAAAATGTATGTTGACGCTTGGAATAACAGGATCAAAGCAACAAATTTCTGCTAATAAAAAGCAGCTAAAATCATTACAAAAAAAATATCAGGCAGTGTCGACGGGTAGTATTTTAGGTGCGCGCTGGGCTGAAAATCGGTTTAAATTTCCATATTTGCGTGAGGCTTTGTGGCAAAAAGGCGTGGTGGTCGATACTTTAGAAACCGCAACGGATTGGTGTAATGTTGATCATTTACTTGCCAAAATCGAACACAGTTTGGTTAACACCTTGGTCAATGAAAAAGTGCATGTATTTACACATTTATCGCATGTTTATGGACAAGGTTGTAGTTTGTACACCACGTATTTATTTTGTAATGCCAACGATTATGAGCAAACATTGGCTAATTGGCAAAAACTTAAGCATGCAGCCAGCAAAACCATTGTTGAAAATGGTGGCACTATTAGTCATCAACATGGCGTTGGTAAAGATCATGCACCTTATTTGGCGGTTGAAAAAGGTGAAGTAGGGATGAAAATATTAGTTAATTTAGCTCAACATTTTGATCCTCATAAACAATTAAATCCTAATACGTTACTCATCAATGAACCGCTCGATGATGAGTAATTGGCGATGACTTATTTAATTGAAAAAATCCCCGACAATATGCTGTTAACGCGTCAGCAGCGCGTTGCACAACTAACACAACAACAATGGGATATTATTGTTGTTGGTGGCGGTATTACGGGAGCCGGAATTTTAAAATTGGCAAGTCAATTAGGACTAAAAGTTTTGTTAGTTGAACAACAAGATTTTGCATGGGGCAGTTCGAGTCGTTCATCAAAAATGGTACATGGCGGCTTACGTTATATTGCTCAAGGGCAAGTAAAATTAACTCGTGAATCGGTAAAAGAGCGACAACGACTGTTAACCCAAGCGCCTTATTTAGTGACTAAGCAAAGTTTTGCCATTAGTCATTATCAGCATCAATTTCCATGGCCGTGGATATTTAACAGTTTACTTTATATTTATGATTTATTTGGTGAAAAAAAACAGCATCATTATCACACTAAAAACAATTATCCATTATTAGTCCCTAATGTTGCTAGTAAACAATCTCAAGGTGGTACTCAGTTTTATGATGCGATGACTGATGATGCTCGGTTAGTATTAAGACTGCTCCAAGAGGCACAACAGCTTGGTGGACAAGCAATAAACTACTGCAAAGTAAGCGATTTGCTTTACAGTGAAACGAAGCCTAATTGTGTGACTGGTGTTAGCGTGCAATTAGAAAATTCAGAGCAACCCCTAAATTTGTTGAGTAAAGTGGTGGTCAATGCAACGGGTGCTTGGACACCTCAATTGCTTAAACAGAACATAACATCTAAATTATCAACAAAAATAAAAATGCGACCATTGCGGGGTAGTCATCTTATTGTCCCAAGTTGGCGATTGCCTGTTGCCAGTGCTATTTCAGTCATACATCCACAAGATAAACGTCCCGTACAAATATTTCCGTGGCAAAATGTCACGGTTATTGGTACCACAGATGTTGAACATCAACAGTCTTTGCTGGTTGAACCGCGTATTTCGTCAACTGAATTTGATTATTTACTTGCTTGTGTCGATCATCAATTTCCAAGCATCAAATTAACTAAAAAAGATATTATTTCTACTTTTGCTGGAATTAGACCAGTGCTGGCTAGCGAACATAATTTTTTCTTGTCTAATACTACACCGTCGAAAGAAAAACGCGATCACAGTATTTGGCAACAAGAAGGATTGATCACTATTGCGGGAGGAAAATTAACAACCTTTCGCCTTATTGCCGAACAAGTGCTTAAACGCATTGCGGTGGCGTTGAATTTGTCAACGCTAACCACAGATTTGCCTATTTTTGAATACAGTGGATATTCTGCACTTAATGCTGAAAGATCTCATATTAGTAAATATCAATTGCAACACCTTTATGGTTGCTATGGCACCTTAACGGCTAAATTTTTACAACAAACAACCGCTAATTTACTTGCTCCGATCAGCTATAGTTGTCATTTATGGGCTGAGTTGGTTTGGGCGGTTAATTATGAACAAGTTGAACATTTAGATGATCTTTTGTTGCGTCGAACCCGTCTTGGCAACGTTTTACCCAAAGGCGGTGTGGATCTACTAGATGAAATTAAATTACTGTGTATAAAAGCTTTGCATTGGAGTGAAAGTGAATGGCAAGTTGAAGTGAAACGTTATCAACAACTTTGGAAAAACTACTATAGTTTACCCATAGCAAGTATGAAGTAATTAAAAAATGAATGACGAAAGTAATAATAATAGCAAATTAAATAGCAACAAAAATACTGATCTGATCTTAACTATTGATAATGGTACACAGAGTGTTCGTGCATTGTTGTTTGATTTACAAGGTAATTTGGTTGCAAAAAGTCAAATAATACTTGAAGCCTATTTTTCAGCACAGCCCGGTTGGGCAGAGCAACATGCGGATTATTATTGGCAGCAATTAGCACAAGCGTGCCAGCAGCTTTGGTTACAAGATGAAGTGATCACACATCATTGTAAAGATCGCATTGTCGCGGTTACCGTAACTACGCAACGAGGTACGGTGATTAATTTAGATGTTAATGGCGAACCGCTACGTCCAGCAATTTTATGGTTAGATCAACGTCTTGCCGATATTGAACAAAGTAAAATGAAAATACTCTCTTGGTATTGGCGTGCCATTTTTAAGGTAATTGGTCAAACATCCGTGATCCATTATTTTCGTCGTAAAGCGCAAGCAAACTGGTTGTTACAACATCAACCTGAACTGTGGCGAAAAACAGATAAATTTTTATTATTATCCGGTTATCTTACCTATAAATTAACGGGTAGTTTTAAAGACTCTATTGGCTGTCAGGTAGGTTATTTACCTTTCGATTATAAAAAACAAAAATGGGCGAAAAAATCCGATTGGAAATGGCAGGCGCTACCGATCAAACCGTCAATGTTGCCCGCGTTAGTTAAACCCGGCGAGTTGTTAGGTGTTATTAACAAAGACGCTGCACAAATTACTGGATTAAAAGCAGGGTTACCGTTAATTGCATCTGCTTCGGATAAAGCGTGTGAGGTATTGGGTTCAGGTTGTGTTGAACCTACCACCGCGAGTTTAAGTTATGGCACTACCGCGACTATTAACACCAATAATGTTCGTTATATTGAACCGCAAGCTTTTATTCCACCTTATCCTTCTGCAATTCCAGATCAATATAACAGTGAGGTGATGATCTATCGTGGCTTTTGGATGGTTAACTGGTTTAAAAAAGAATTTGCTCAACGAGAAATATGTCGAGCAGAGCAACAAGGTGTCAGCCCAGAAAGTTTATTTGATGATTTAGTTAAACAAGTACCCCCGGGGTCAATGGGATTGATATTACAACCTTATTGGTCACCGGGATTAAAAAATTTAGAAGCAAAAGGTGCGATCATTGGTTTTGGCGACGTTCATACCCGAGCGCACATTTATCGGGCTATTTTAGAAGGGTTGGCTTACGCACTAAAAGAGGGCAAACAAAGCTTAGAGAAACGCCAAGGTAAAAAAATTAGTCGCTTAATGGTTTCTGGTGGTGGTTCACAATCGGATGCGGCCATGCAATTAACGGCGGATATTTTTAATTTACCCACATATCGTCCTCATACTTATGAAACCTCCGGTTTAGGAGCCGCTATTAATGTTGCTGTCGGTTTGGGCTATTTTGAAAATTATGCTCAGGCAAGTAAATCAATGACTAAAATAAAGCAAACATTTCTACCTGATCTTGAAAATGTTGCTATGTATCAACAGCTTTTTGAACAAGTTTATTTGAAAATGTATCGACAGTTGAAACCACTTTATAAAAAAATTAAGAGCATTACTGGTTATCCTGAATAAGGAATTTATTATTACAGTCGTTACTGCGATATTAAAAAGCAAGATATTTTTATCTGACTAATACTTATTAACAAAACAATAAAACAACAAGACAATAATAAAAGAAGGAAACAAAATGCAATATACACGTCGTAAATTTATAAAAACGTTAGTCGTTAGTGCTGGCGCGGTAGTCACCAGTAATTTGATTGGTTGTGGTGGTTCAAACAGTGTTTCTGATGCCGTCATTTTACCATTGCCAACGGGGCCACTGTTCAAAGATGGTAGCCAATTTTTTCCTCAATCTGTTGTTTCTGGTGATCCCAAATCAGATTCAGTGATCTTGTGGACTCGCCTTGATAATAGTTCAGGAGAGGATACTGAACTAATATTACAAGTTGCCAGCGATGAGCAATTTAGCAATTTAGTTGTAGAAGAGCCATTTACTGCGTTAGCTGAGTCTGATCATTGCTTGAAAATTAGAGTGACTGATCTGAATGCCGCGCAATATTATTATTATCGTTTTATTTATCAAAACAACGACATTAATTTTATCAGTCGTACTGGACGAACTAAAACAGCGCCACTAATCGACAGTGATGTGGCCGTTAAGTTTGCTTATGTATCATGTCAAGACTACATCGGTCGTTATTACAATACCTATTTGTCTATTTTAGAGCAGGATGATTTAGATTTTGTGGTCCATTTAGGTGACTATATTTATGAAACCACAGGAGATGCATTATTTCAGGCAAGTAGTGCTGAGCGCTCTATTGAGTTTACTGACAGTGAAGGGGTATTAACTATTGGTGTGGGTGATAAGGTAAGTCAAGCCGCTAACAGCTTAGATAACTATCGTCAGCTTTATAAAGTGTATCGTGGTGATGAACTAATGCAACGCGTACATGAGCGTTTTCCGATGATAGCGATATGGGACGATCATGAATTTTCTGATGATAGTTGGAGTGACCGAGCCACTTATTTAGATGGCGCGGCAGACGAGCAGCAAACGCAGCGTAAAAAGAACTCTGAAATTGCTTATTTTGAATATATGCCGATTGATCATGAACAACCACATACGCAAAACGATTTACCAGCAGGTGAATTAACCATTAACGACAGTTATTTATATCCTAATACTCGTATATATCGTGATTTTCATTTTGGTAAACATTGTCATTTAGTGATGACAGACTTTCGCAGTAATCGACCCGATCATATTTTACCTGAAGATGCATTTCCCGCAACGGTTGCGTTAGATCAGTCAACGTTAAGTGGTTTTTTACTTGGCTCTGGCATGCCGCAAGCTCAGGTTGATGGCGTGGTTACGCAAATGTCACCCTATATTAATATTGATGAGTTGATGTTTGCGCCATACAAAACGGCATTTATTGAAGTATTTACTGGCTTATATGCTCAGGCTTTAATGGCACGCATTGAAATGGCTCAAGATGAAGCGCTAACCAAAGGACAACAACGTGCATTAGCAGCAGTACAAGGTAATTTAGCGACTAGCTATCTAAATCAAGTGCTTAGTGGTGCAAAAGCCAGTTTACCGAGTGACCATCCCATTCAACAATTACCCGCATTACCTGAAACGGGTGTTGCTCAAGGTTTAGCGTTTTATACTATGGGTAAAACCTCGCTGTTTAACTACATCGGTAGCCGCTATTTTGTTATCAAAGACACCTTTGATATTTATGCGGGCTATAAAGAATTTGTTGCTCAACAGCAAGGGAAATCGGTACAGGGTGGTTTTGATGGTGCACAAACTAGCTGGATTGCACAAACGTTTGCCACCTCAACCAGTACATGGAAATTATTGGCAAGTTCAGTATCATTTTCGCCCTTAATGTTTGATTTTTCTGCAAATCGTGCCGATTCTGGTTTAGTGCCATTAGAATTTGTTTTGGGATCTGAGTTGATCCCTGCACAGTTAAAACAACGTTTTTATTTAGAAGCCGATCAGTGGGATGGTTTCCCGCAATATAAAAGTAAATTTATTAATGATATTTTAAGTAATTATGGTGTTATTTCTTTGGGTGGCGATGTCCATAGCTCGTACGTTACTGAACATAAAGCTAGCGATATTAGTGGTTTGAAATCTTATAATTTTACCGTGTCATCGGTGTCGTCAGGGACTTTTGGTTCATTTTTAGAAAACGGAATGAATAGCATTTTAGGGCAATTAGGTGATATTCCACCCGAAGTACAACAATTACCATTATTTTTTGATGCGTTGGTCAAAACGGCTACCAAACGTGATGATATTGTTGATGATCTGGTATTTTCACGTATGAATGAACATGGCATTGTTGTTGTTGAGTTAAACAGTGAAGAAATGTTAATGACGTTTCACAATGTTGCGCCACAAGTTAACGGTGTTGAAGCCATTAAACAAAGTTTTTATGATGATAAAGACAGTTTTTTAGCGATGGTTAACCAATATCAATTTAAAGTGAAAAATGGTCAATTAACCCGTTTGAGTTAATTGCTTTTTCAGCTTTTAATAGCATTTTGTATAAAAAAATGATCAAGGGCTAGTGCTACTAGCCCTTTTTT
>CAZVPC010000073.1:0-12947 GCA_964629005.1 uncultured Pseudoalteromonadaceae bacterium
CGTCGCTCCTTGCCATCCATGGCACCGCGACATACCGTTCTTCCTGAACATAAAAATTAAGGGCTAAAAATAGCCCTTATGCGGAAAAACTCTGCCACTAAAGCGGCAACTTTCAGTGTTAGCAATATAATCTCAACTTTGGATTAAAAATAAATTCATTAATAACACTTACTGCCATTTTCAGCCATCTTTATTAAAGCAGCACAAGGTTTAAAACGTTCACCATGCAAACTAGCCCATTGAGTTAGCTTAGCGACAACTTTGTCGGCACCTAGTTGATCAATATATTGAAAAGGTCCGCCTAAGAACGGTGGAAATCCAATACCAAAAATAGCACCAATGTCGCCGTCGCGCGCATTTCTAATAATGTCTTCAT
This sequence comes from uncultured Pseudoalteromonadaceae bacterium, assembly GCA_964629005.1. Taxonomy (GTDB): domain Bacteria; phylum Pseudomonadota; class Gammaproteobacteria; order Enterobacterales; family Alteromonadaceae. The sequence goes on from CAZVPC010000073.1 coordinate 377, forward strand.
CCAAACAACGCATCGCTTCATTTAACATCATGTAAACACAGCGTTGGGCAATTTCTTCTGCCGATAATTTACTTTGTATTTTAACGTCTAGTAGTTGATATACACTGTCATCAACTTGTTTGCTTTTTTGTTGAAGAAGTTTTTGCACAAAGCCAACTTTAGCTGCTTTACCGTAAAGGTAAAAACCTTTCGCTGCTTTTTTACCCAAACGACCATCGTCAATCAATTTGCTAAATGCCGCTGGTGGCGTAAAACGATCACCGAGTTCCGCTTGTAAAATAGGACCAATTTTCGCGCCAATATCAATACCAACCTCATCTAATAATTGCATCGGTCCAACAGGAAAGCCAAATTGTACTAACGCTCTATCAATTTTATCAATAGGTTCGCCAGACAGCATGATATTGGCTGCTTCATTCATGTAGGGTGCTAAAATACGATTAACATAAAAACCCGCTTTGTCTTTAACCACAATCGCAGTTTTGCCTTGCTTTTTAGCAAAGGCTACCGTGGTTGAAATTACTTGATCCGACGTTTTTTGTTCAGTATTTATTTCATGCGCGATAATTTCCACTAATGGCATTTTGTCAACCGGAGAAAAATAGTGCAAACCCACTATATTTTCTGGATGTTGCGCTTTGGCGGCAATTTGCCCTATCGGTAAACTTGAGGTATTACTAGCAAAAATGATCCCTTTTTTACAATTTTTTTCTACCGCTAAAACCATTTTTTGTTTTAAAGACAAATCTTCAAACACAGCTTCAATAACCATATCAACATCAGCAAAACCGCTAAAATCAACGGTACCAGTGATCGCAGCTAGTTGCTTTTGCATTTCACTTTTACGAATAAAACGACGTTTTACTTTTTTACTTAACACCTCGTAACTGTATTTTAAGGCGCGATTGATCCCTTGAGCATTAATATCTTTAATACGCACTGGCACTTTAGCTTTAGTTGCGCTAACAAAGGCAATACCTCCCCCCATTAAGCCACCACCTAAAACACCGACTTTATTGATTTTATCCGCTACAACACCAGCGACACCTTGCTCTTTTTTCATCTCTGTAGTCGCGAAAAATAACTGCCGTAATTGCTTAGACTCTGGCGACATCACTAACTCAGCAAAATGATCGGCTTCGGTCTGAAATCCTTTTGCTTGAGACTGCTCAATACCCGTACGAATACAATCGATAATTTTAAGTGGCGCAGGATAATTACCTTTAGTTTTCAACAATACCGACTTGCATGCTTGTTTATAAACTATTTTTCTGCCTAATGCGTTACCCTCTAGCATTTTATCGAGCAATGACAATTGCCGTTTTTTTGGCGTAGTATGTCCTGATAATGCAAGCTGCTCTGCGGTGTCAATGAGAATACTTAACGGCACTACATCATGCACTAAACCGGCTTTTAACGCTTGTTTAGGCCGAAGTTGTTTGCCCGTTAGCATCATATCTAGTGCTTTTTGCAAACCAACGAGTTTAGGTAACCGCTGAGTACCACCGCCACCGGGCAATAAGCCTAATTGTACTTCTGGTAAGCCTAATGCTGTTTTATTGCTATCGCTACAAACCCGTGCATGACAGGCCATAGCTAGTTCTAAACCACCGCCCAAACAAGCGCCATGGATCGCTGCGACTAACGGGATTTTTAGCGTTTCAAGTTGAGCAAAAATCATTTGCGCTTGACGAGATAACGCCGTTGCTTGCTCTGCACTGGTACATTCAGCCAGCATAGCAATGTCAGCCCCAGCAACGAAAGAGTCAGCTTTACCACTTAACAGTACTATGCCCGTGATACTTTGATCAGCACGAATTTCAACTAATATTGCCGTGATTTGCTCAGCGAACTCAGCTTTAAGCGTATTCATACTTTCACCAAGCACATCCATAATTAAATGGGCAATACCATTTTCTTGGCGTTTTAATGTAAACGCGCTAATTTTTTCATTTTCCACATTAATATCCGTCATTAGTCTGTCTCCACAATCATCGCAACACCAAGCCCACCCGCAGCACAAGCGGTTGTTAGACCAATACCACCACCACGGCGATTTAATTCATTTAACGATTGCGTAATTAAACGCGCGCCTGTGGCAGCAAAAGGATGTCCATAGGCAAGTGAACCACCTAGTACATTGAATTTATCCATATCAATCTCACCAATCGCCTTGTCTTGATTTAAATATTGCTGTGCAAATTTTTGACTAGCAAACATTTTCATATTCGCTAATGTTTGTGCGGCAAACGCTTCATGCATTTCAATTAAATCAAGATCTTTTAATTCCAGCCCTGCGCGCTGTAAAGCGATCGGTGTAGCAAAGCTAGGTCCCATCAACATATCTTGCCAAACATCAATGGCTGCAAAGGCAAAACTTTTAATATAACCTAAAGGTTTATAACCTAACTCTTTTGCCCGCCCCTCGCGCATTAACAACATTGCCGCTGCACCATCGGTTAATGGTGTGCTATTAGCCGCAGTCACCGTACCATGTTTGCGATCAAACACCGGACGTAATTTAGCATAGGCGGCTAACTCTGAATTTTCTCGGATACAGTTGTCTTTTTCAATACCAGTTTTATACGGCTCTGGATAGGCGGTCATCACCTCACCCGCTAATTTACCTGCAGCCCAACTTTGCGTCGCTAAAGTATGCGAACGATGGGCTAAAGCATCTTGATCTTGGCGAGAAATTTGATAGGTTTTTGCCATTTGTTCCGCTGTTTGCCCCATCGAAATACCGGTAGAATATTCTGCTACTGCGGGCGCCACGGGTAAAATATCTTTAAAACGTAACTGTCTTAGCAAGGCCAATTTTTGCGCTAAAGTTTTAGTTTTACTTAAATCCAATAGCATGCGCGCGAATTTCTTAGAAACACCAATCGGCGCTACCGACGATGAATCAGCGCCACCAGAAACACCCACATCAATATGACCTGCCATGATCGACTCAGCAACATTCACCGCCGATTGAAAACTGGTTGCACAGGCACGAGAAACACTATAGGCATCGGTTTTTACACTCATACCGGTACCTAAAACAATTTCTCGCGCAATATTTGGCGCTTCAGGCATTTGCACCACCTGACCAAAAACTAATTGTTCAATAATATTAGGATCAACCTCATGCTTTTGCAGCATTTCATTAACAACCATTTTGCCTAAATCTACGGCTGGCACACCGTGAAAAGCGCTTGCTTGGCGCACAAAAGGGGTTCTTAAACCAGCAACAATAGCGATACGTTCACCTTTTGCGGTCATTAAAGAATTTGTTTTTGTCATCATATTTCCTTTAAACTTTCTTAAATACAAGAGGTCTGACCTCTTATGGTTAATATTTATTTTAACGAGTTTTTAAAAATTTTCAATCTTTACACTATTAAGATCAACTATAGCGTTATTCAAAACTGCTGGTATATCACTCAAAATACATACTTTTTAACATTTTCATGGTTGTTTTTTATCAAGCTAACCTTATATATATAGCGGCCTTTAAATAATAGTCGTTAAACCTTAAAAAAGAATCATTATGGCAATTTCACAATTTTCATCTTTAAAAGAACATTTATCTGAACAAATCATTGGTCAACCAGCCTTGGTTGAAAACCTATTGATTGCATTATTAGCTAATGGACATTTAATCGTTGAAGGCCCACCGGGGCTGGCTAAAACTCGTGCAGTAAATGCATTAGCACAAGGCTTAGAAGCTGATTTTCACCGGGTACAATTTACCCCTGACTTATTACCAGCAGATTTAACGGGGACTGATATTTATCGCCCTGAGGACGGTAGTTTTGTTTTTCAATCAGGCCCCTTGTTTCGCAATTTAGTGCTCGCCGATGAAATCAATCGTGCGCCAGCAAAAGTACAATCAGCTTTATTAGAAGCCATGGGCGAGGGACAAATTACGGTAGGTAGAAAAACCTACCCACTGCCTGAATTGTTTTTGGTTATGGCTACCCAAAACCCGATAGAGCAAGAAGGAACCTACCCGTTACCTGAAGCCCAACTCGATCGTTTTTTAATGCATTTAGAAATTGATTACCCTGATGCAAAAAGCGAACTTGAAATTTTAAAACTCAATCGTGGTGAAGCACTAAAAAAAGAAAAAAAAGTCATTAACACAATTAGCCAAGAAGTCATTTTTGCTGCTCGTAAAGAAGTGCTCGAAATTCATTTAGCGCCGGCATTAGAACATTATTTGGTTGATTTGATCATGGCTACTCGTCAACCAAAAAAATATGACGACAAACTCAGTCAATGGCTGGCTTATGGCGCTAGTCCAAGAGCCACGATTTCATTAGATCGTTGTGCGCGAGCGCGAGCGTGGTTACATGACCGTGATTTTGTTAGCCCCGAAGATATTCAAGCGGTTTTCCACAACGTATTACGACATCGCATTATATTAACTTATCAAGCAGAAGCAGAAGGCATTACGGCGAATCAATTATTAGATCATTTATTAACCTTAGTCGCGGTCGCTTAACGTTAAGCTTAATGCTGCATTTTGAAGTAACATGAGTATATTTGGATAGCTTTTTATGTGGTTTAATAAATCAAGTAAACAATATCAACAGCCTGATGTTAATGAAATATTAAGTAGTATAAAAACGGATGGTATCAATTTATCTATTGATGAACTGATCCAATACCAAGAAAAATCTTCATTGATCAATCTTGCTGCCAGTAAAAATTTGCACGGACAATTATCCGGCAATTATCTAGCTCGCAGTAAAGGGCGAGGAATGGAGTTTGATGAAGTACGCCATTATCAAAATGGTGATGATATCCGTGCTATCGACTGGCGTGTTACCGCACGTACTGGCAAAACTTATACTAAATTATTTCGTGAAGAAATAGAACGTCCCGTTCTTATTGCTACCGACTTAAGCACCTCAATGCAATTTGGTAGTCAATTATTATTTAAAGCAGTACAAGCGGCACATCTCGCGGCACTGCTTGCTTGGCATGCTAAAAAACGTGGTGATCGTGTTGGGGGTATTGTTTTTAATCAACAACAGCATATTGAACTAAAACCGCGCAGCCGAAAAACGGGCGTATTACACTATTTGCATGCTTTGCAAAAAATTCAGCAACAAAAGTTTGCCCAATCATCGGTTATTTCTACAGCGACCTTTGAACAAAATTGTGCTCGTCTGCGACAGCTAGCTCGCCCCGGTAGTTTAGTTTATTTGATCACCGATGCTCAACAACTTAACCCCAAAGCTATTCGTCATTTATCACAAATCAGTCGTCATTGTGAACTGCTGGTATGTCGAATTAGCGATCCACTTGAACATCAATTGCCTGAAAGCCATCACCATGTCAATGTGGTTATTACGAATGGTCAACAACGTCAACAATTAACGTTAGGAAATAAAAAAAATGCGTTAAGTTACCAACAAAATGCCAACAAACTAGCGACTGAACAAGAACAATTAATACTCAAGTCTGGTGCTAGAATTTTAGAATTTTCTGCCAGTAAAACCATTGAACAACAATTAAAACAGGGAGTCAGCTCTTGGATCCGCTAGCGCAATTGAGTGACATTCACCTACCAGCTCAAATTCAAAATTATCCTATTGCACCCGGCTGGTGGTTGATAGCTATACTAATTATTATCCTATTTAGTGGCTCAATTATTAAACTTAGAAAGTCTCGGCAATTAAAAAAGTTTAAAAAACAAGCTTTAAAACAATTGCACCAAAACCCAAACTTACCCATTCAACAAGTCATAACGTTATTAAAATGGACGGCGTTACGTTATTTTCCACGCCACTATTGTGCTAATTTGTACGGTGAAAAATTTCAACAATTTTTATTACAAACATTGCCCGTAAAACAACAAGCCACCTTTAGCGAACAAGTCAAAGTGACTAAAGAGAATTTCGAAAAAATTTACCAAAGTAATAATGAATCGTTAACTGATCAACAGGTAAATCAACTTGCCATTACTTGGTTAAAAAACGCTCTACCACCAAAAAAAGAGGTATTAGCCCATATTGCTCAATTAAATTTTACTCCGCAATATGAACAAGTAACTAACACCAATAAGGAGGCTTCATGATCACCTTATATTGGCCATGGCTTTTATTAGCACTACCGCTACCACTGGTTGTTTACTGGTTACCCGCCAAACAAAAGGCAGTTGCGGCTGCATTAAAAATGCCGACTATGATTAGTTATCAAGCCAGCGTGCAAAACACCAAGAACAGCAAAAAAGGTTCATTAGTGCTACTTGCAATTATTTGGGTGCTCGTGGTGATAGCAGCAAGTCGGCCACAATGGTTAGGCGATCCCATCAACATCCCAACACAGGGTCGAGAAATGATGGTTGCCGTAGATCTATCGGGTTCGATGCAAATTGAAGATATGACGCTACACGGATCGACCGTTAATCGCTTACAAATGCTAAAAGAGCTACTTGGTCAATTTATTGAACGTCGTAATGGTGATCGTTTAGGGTTAATTTTATTTGCTGATGATGCGTATATGCAAACACCAATGACCTTTGATCGTAAAACAGTTAAGCAAATGCTCGATGAAAGTGTACTGGGTTTAGTGGGTCAAAAAACCGCGATTGGCGATGCCATTGCGCTCGCAGTAAAACGTTTCAACAATAAAAAACATTCAAATCGTGTATTACTATTGCTTACCGATGGACAAAATACCGCAGGTAAAATATCGCCCGATCAGGCATTAGAACTTGCTGTCGCCGAAAACATTACTATTTACACTATTGGTATTGGTGCTGAAGAAATGCTGCAACGTTCGTTATTTGGCACACGCCGAATTAACCCCTCAAGCGAACTAGATGAAGTTATGTTAAAAAATATTGCTGAACAAACTCATGGTAAATATTTCCGCGCTAAAGACAGCCAAGCAATGGAAGAAATTTATCACCGTTTAGATGCCCTTGAACCCGTAGAACAGCAGCAACAACAAATGCGTCCGTTAACCGCACTATTTTACTGGCCACTGGCTACCGCACTACTACTCAGTTTTATTTATTTGCTCAGCTTAAGCCTACCCAAAAATAAAAAAGAAAACAATCAGACAAAACCATTTAAGGAGTCACTCAATGGCTGATTTTCACTTTATTCGACCTTGGTGGTTACTCGCAATTTTTGCTCTCATGGTGGCAATTTATTTACTAAAAAAATTAAAAATCAGTCAGTCTGGTTGGGAGCAGATCATCCCAAAACATTTAGCCAATGTATTGATCACTACCGATAATGACAGCAATAAAACTATCGCAACGGCGCAAAATTCAAACAAAAAAAACAGTGCGAATAAACCGCTAACATTAACCATGCCTTTTATTATCGGTTTATTAAGTATTATTGCGCTTGCTGGACCAACTTGGCAAAAACTCCCGCAGCCAGTATTTAAAATGGCGCGTGGCTCAGTACTCATTATGGACATGTCATACTCCATGTATGCAACCGATATTGTTCCCAATAGACTCACCCGTGCTCGATATAAAGCAATAGATTTACTTGATAGTTTAAATGAAGGGGATATTGGTTTAGTCGCTTATGCTGGTGACGCTTTTATTATTAGTCCATTGACCGAAGACATTAATAATATAAAGTTATTATTACCCTCATTAACCCCAGACATTATGCCTGAATTAGGTAGTAATCCCTTAGCAGCATTAATTATGGCAGACGAAATGCTCAAAAATTCAGGCCATATTAAAGGCGATATTTATTGGTTCACCGATGGTGTTGATAATGAAGATCTAGCCGACATTACACAATGGACAAAAGATCATGCTCATAATTTACATATTTTAGGCATAGGTACGCTCAATGGTGCACCAATAAAATTAACTAATGGGCAATTATTAAAAGACAATACTGGGGCGATTGTGATCCCACATTTAACACAAGGTGCCTTAACCGGATTAGCAACCAAAGGGCATGGTAATTATCAAACTATTCGCAATGACAATAAAGACATTGATGTGTTACTAAAAAAAAATATTATCGATAAAGAACAAGCTAAAAAACAACAAAAAAATACCCAATTAGGCGATCAATGGCAAGAATTAGGCCCTTATTTAATTGTACTAATACTCCCCTTATTGCTAGGTTACTTCCGTCGCGGCAATATTATCATGTTATTACCATTAACCTTATTATTGCTACCAAACGAACACGCTAATGCGGGTATTTGGCAAGATTTATGGCACACAAAAAACCAACAAGCTCAACAAAATTTCAATCAAAAAAAATATGCGCAGGCCGCTAAGCAGTTTGATCAGCCGCTATGGCAAGGAAGTGCTCACTACAAAGCGGGTGATTACCAACAAGCGTTAACTGCGTTTCAACAAAGTGATAGTGCACAAGCCTTGTATAATCAAGGCAATGCTTTGGCAAAATTACAAAAATTTGAGCAAGCGATTAAAGCCTACCAACAAGCATTAGCAAAAAACCCTAATTTGGCGGATGCTAAAAAAAATAAAAAAATTGTTGAAGACTTGAAAAAACAACAAGATCGGCAAAAACAGAAACAGAAGCAAAAACAGAAAAAAGATCAAGATAACAAAAAGTCATCGAAACAAAAGCAACAAGATCAGCAGAAAAATCAACAAAGCAAAGATCAGTCTAGCAAAGACAAAAATAGCCAAAACAAAAAAAATAAGGATCAAAAAAGCCAACCAAGTGATCAACAGAAATCTGCTGACCAAAAAGCGCAAGATCAAGAAAAATCTAAGCAAAAAGGCAAAAAGGATCAACAACAAAATTCAGCAAAAAATCAAGCCAAAGAAAACAAGAAAAAAGCTAACAAGCAACCGGATCAAGAAAAGTCTAAACAAAAAGGCAAAGACAAACAACAAGCGTTGTCTGCAAAAGAAAAATCAGCACAAGATCAACGTAATAAAGAAGCTCAGCAAAAATATCAACAATTATTAAATAAGGTTACCGACGATCCTTATCTTTTATTACGCAATAAAATGCAATTAGAATATCAAAAGCGCCATGATCGTGGCGTTAATAGAGGAGCAAAGAAAACGTGGTAAAATCGATTTATAGTTTATTTTTTTTATTACTGAGTATTTCACCAACTGTATTTGCAACAGTCACCGCGACCGTCGACAAAAATCCCGTAGTGGTTGGTACATCATTCGTGCTAGAGGTTGTTGCTGACGAAGACGTTAACAACAATGCCTTTGATAACCAAGCATTGTTAACCGACTTTATTGTTGGTCGAACTTCGGTTAGTTCTCAAACCAGTATGATCAATTTCAAAACCAGTTATACTACTCGCTGGCAAACCGTGTTGATCGCAAAAAAAACTGGCACATTTACCATTCCCTCTTTTAATGTAAACGGGCAAAAAACTGCACCGATCCAAGTTAGAGTATTGGCCGCTAGCAATGCTACTATCGACAGCCAGCAAAATTTATTTATTGAAACAAACGTTTCCTCAAAAGAGGTTTATGTCCAACAACAATTTACGCTACAGGTTAAGCTTTACGTTGCTGATCAGTTGCAACGCGGTAGTTTAACCGAACCCACCCTAGAGGGTGCCACCATCACTCAAGTTGGCAAAGATAAAGAAGATGTGGTCATAAAAAATGGCCGCCGATTCCGAGTGATTGAAAGAAATTACGCGATTAATCCAGAAAAAAGTGGTGAATTCATGTTAACGTCGCCAATGTTTTCTGGTGAGGTGATCAAAGCATCCTCAATGCGCTCTAGTTTTTTAAGTTTTAACTCAAGCCAGCCGGTTAGTGTAATAGGCAAAGAAATCCCGATTAAAATTCGTCCTATTCCTAGCTCTTATCAAGGGCAATGGCTGCCCAGTGAACTGCTCGCCTTAAATGAAGAATGGCAGCCTAAAAATAAAAAATTTAAAGTTGGCGAACCGATCACCCGTACCATAACGTTAACCGCAGCGGGGCTAGCTGAAGAACAATTACCAAAGCTCAACATTAAGGTACCAAAGGGATTAAAAATTTATCCTGATCAAGCAAAGCTACATACCAGTATTAACAACAACAAATTAATTAGCCAAAAAGTAAAAAACTTTGCCATCGTTGCTAGTGTTGCTGGCACCTTTACCTTACCTAAAATCACCATCCCATGGTGGAATACTGTCACCAATCGCTATCAAGAAGCAGTATTACCTGAGCAAACCATCACCATTGTTGCAAATGACGAATTTCCGACATTAGCCATAACACCAAGCCAAGCCGGCGCAACAAAAACCAAGACGGCGCAAACAATTATCGTTAACCAAGCCCCTCTTTTGCAATGGCTGTTTTTAGCTTTATGGTTACTAACATCGCTTGCATGGTTCAGCTCTTATCTCTTGAAAAAACGCAGCAAAGCACAGGTTAAAGTTAACGACGAGATAGCATATGATTATTTAACTTTACTTAAATTATGTAAACAGCATCATGGCGAACAAGTGCTTGTTGCTATTGTTCCTTGGCTTAATAGTTTAAAACTTTCTGAGCAGCAAATCACTTCACTAGAAGACGCAACTAAAATTGTTAATCGTGCCGATTTTAGTTCCGCTATGAATAAACTACAACAATGTTATTATAGTAAACACTCTACTGATAATAAAAGATGGTGTGGTGATGAATTATTAACTTGTATTGAAGCAATAAATCGCCGCAAACATAAAATTGATCAAGAAGAAAAATTGAGCTTAAATCCTTAGTTCATATTTATTTAAGCCTTTGTACAGGATGAAGAAAATGTATTTTTCACCCGATCAAGGCAGTAGCACGGTTAGTTATGATAAAAAAAATAGTTGGAAATAAATCTAGCAATCCGCAGGTCTCTAACAACATGGCAAGTAAACAAGTTAGATACGAAGCATTAGTTAGAGCATTACATGGCGATCTTTTTCGTTATGGTTATTGGTTATGTCACGATAAACACATTGCTGAAGACTTAGTGCAAGAAACATTTTTACGAGCTTGGCGTGCTTTAGATTCATTAAAAGATGAAAAAGCAGCTAAGTCATGGCTGATCACGATTTTACGACGCGAAAATGCTCGTCGATTTGAACGCAAACGTTTCGAAATGAGTGAGTATGACGAGGTATCGATTGCCGATAATCTATCACCGAGCCACGAGCAAGAAATGGAAAACCAATTATTGCGAGAAAAGATTGCCCAACTGCCCGAGGAATATCGCGAGCCGTTAGTTTTACAAATTATTGGTGGTTATAGTGGTGAAGAAATTGCCACCCAACTTAATTTAAATAAAAACACGGTAATGACTCGACTGTTCAGGGCGCGTAATCAATTGAAAGAAGCAATTGCCGACGAACCCTTATTTCGTGGTCAATACAATTAGAGGTCAACACAATGGATGATTTGCAATTCAGGCGCAGCATTTATGCAGATCCAAACACCTGTGATCAAGAGGTGCTTGAGGCAAAAAATGCTGATCCTATCAAGAAGCAGTTTGCCCAAGACATTGAAAAATTAGATCGACAAATTTATCAAGCGATGAAAATTGACGTTCCTGATGACTTGTATAATAGGCTAATTTTAAGACAAACCTTAGCTAGTCATCAGCAACAAAAACGTAAAAGCCGAATTCAACTAGCCATAGCCGCATCAGTCGCTTTTGCCGTTGGTTTGAGTTTTAATTTTATGCACAGTTCAAGAGCTTATACTGATTTAGGTGATTATGCTATTGCTCATGTTAATCATGAAGCACATATGTTTAACAATAATAGTGTTAGCAATATAACATTAACCTCGTTAAATGAAAAAATGGCGACTTACAATGGCAATTTTTCTCAATCGCTAGGTACACTTATCTCTGCGAGTTATTGTGATTTTGATGGTATTAAAGCACTGCATTTAGTTTATCAGGGGCAGCGTGAACCCGTAACCGTCTTTGTTATTCCTTCTGAAAACGGTCTCACTTTTGATGCCAGTTTTGCCAGTGAGCATTTGCATGGTGAAGCCCAGCAATATAAAAATGCCAATATCATTGTTGTCGGAGATAAAAACGAGCCATTGAAACAGTGGGAAGCTAACATTAATAAAAACGTTACTTGGTCAATTTAGTGCTCTTATCAACAATTAATATATGGATACACCAACAATGAAAACGGAGCTTAAAGCTCCGTTTTAGTTTTATTGACTAGCAATTAAATAATAGAACTGAGCTTAAATAAATAATTTCGCTTTATTATCTAATAGTATTTTCTGACCGATCCCTTTTACTTTTAGCAGATCATGTAATGAGCTATAAGGCCCATTTATCTTACGATATTGCACAATCGCTTGCGCTTTTTTCTGACCAATTCCCTTTAATCGAGTAAATTCATTCGCCTTTGCGGTGTTAATATTAATGGCTTGTTCTTGTACCATTTCACTAGTATTGGCTTGTTCGGGTGTTTCTGCTAAAACGAGAGTTGAGCAGCCAGCAAACGCTAGCACAGCAAAAAATAAACGAAGTGTGTTCATAGATAAATCCTTTTTAAATATTCCATTAGAAGTTGAAGTTGTCATGATCGACTAAAATTGTAGTAATACCAATCTCACTAAATATGTGCTCATTTCTACTTGTTAAAATCACCAACT
>CAZVPC010000074.1:0-12886 GCA_964629005.1 uncultured Pseudoalteromonadaceae bacterium
ATTATTTCAGTATCTATTGACTTATATTAACAATTGCAAAGAAAGGACCATACGTGCGTATTCAACGGTTATATAAAATTCTTAAAACCTTTTTACAATATGGTTTAGACGAATTAATTCCGGCTAAAACACTACCTTGGTATGCAAAATTAGTACGGATAAGTTTGTTTTGGTTACGTAACCAGCATAAAGATAAAAATTTAGCTCAGCGTTATCGTTTGGCGATCGAATCATTAGGTCCCGTTTTTATTAAATTTGGTCAAATGTTGTCTACACGACGAGATTTATTACCGCCGGATTTTGCTGATGAACTGGCAATGTTGCAAGATCAAGTGACTCCTTACGATGGCGAATTGGCTAAACAACTCATTAAAGCAGCCATGGGAGAACAACATTTTGAACAGCATTTTAGCCATTTTGAGATCACCCCATTAGCATCAGCATCTATTGCGCAGGTACACACGGCTATTTTGCATCTTGATGATCAACAGCGTGAAATAGTTATCAAAGTATTACGGCCAAATATTAGCGAAATAATTTTAGCCGATATTGAAGTTATGGCGTTATTTGCCGGCATTGTCGCGCGTTGGCTGCCTGACGGCAAACGCTTAAGACCTAAAGAAGTGGTAGAAGAATACCGAAAAACGATTATTGATGAACTCGATTTAAATCGTGAAGGTGCTAATGCCATTCAATTACGGCGTAATTTTTCTCAGGGTAGAAAGTATGATCATGTTTTATATGTACCTGAGATTTATAGTGAGTTTTCGCATAAAAACGTGCTAGTAATGGAACGGATATACGGCATAGGTGTTGGTGAAATAGATGAGCTTCATCGCCGAAATGTTGATATGAAATTACTAGCTGAACGTGGCGTTGAAGTGTTTTTCACGCAAGTATTTCGTGATAGTTTTTTTCATGCCGACATGCACCCAGGCAATGTTTTTGTTAATGCCACTGATCCGAATGATCCCACATGGATCGCCATTGACTGTGGCATTGTTGGTACGTTAAATCGAGAAGATAAACGTTATTTAGCGGAAAACTTTGTCGCCTTTTTTAACCGTGACTATCGTAAAGTGGCACAACTTCATGTTGACTCAGGTTGGGTACCTAAAAATACTAGTGTTGATGAATTTGAATTTGCCATTCGCACCGTATGTGAGCCTATTTTTAATAAACCGTTGGCGGAGATTTCTTTCGGGCAGGTGCTGGTTAATTTATTTAATACGGCGAGACGTTTTAATATGGAAGTACAGCCACAATTGGTTTTGTTACAAAAAACTCTGCTATACATTGAAGGCTTAGGTCGACAACTCTACCCTCAATTAGATTTATGGCAAACGGCGAAACCCTTTTTAGAAAATTGGGTAAAAGAGCAAATGGGTATTAAAGCCGTCTTTACTAAAATTAAAGATAACTTGCCGTTTTGGAATGAAAAATTGCCTGAAATGCCAGATCTTTTTTATGACTATTTAACCGCAGGAAAACAACATCATTTACAACAGGCAGAATTAGTAAAGTTATTAACTGTGCAAAATAATATTCGCCAACAAAAATTGGTTTTAAGTGTGCTTGGCGTTGGTTTTTTAATTGCTGCGGCATTATTGTTAGGTCAGCAGCAAAATTTGGCAGCTGGCTTGAGTGGCGCTACCAGTGCTTTATTTATTCTTTGCTCGTTGAAAACTAAAAATTAGTTGAATAATTCTCATAAACCTTAACGAAACTTGATGTCTATCAAAAAAAAATTTTTAAATTTGATTATTATTAATGACCCGTGATTATTTTCTAACCTTTGTAATTTGGATCATGACTAAGAAAACTGAAAGCTATATTAAAATGTTAATGGCATCCGACATGCTAAAATCTGTAGATAATCGTGCTACTGAATTATTTGGTCGCATAGATGCTAAAGAGCGCATGGCAGAATATTTACAAGATCTTTGTCCCTCGGTCTTGGGCTTAAATATTACTACTGAGCAATGCGTAAAATTTGAAAAAAGTTGTGGTATTAATTTTTTAGAAATTGCTGAAGTCATTATGACTAGGCAAGATGATTTAGACGAATAACTTTAGTACTTGCCGAGCTGTCACCCTATTTTCATTTTATGAAAATAGGGTTTTTTATGTGAAATAAGCAAACCTTACCGTAACGCGAATTTTTCTTTCAACAATGCTAACCTTGCTCTTAATTTTTTACTTTTTATTACTCTTTGTTGTATTTTTCGTTGCGCTAATTCTTTCTGTTTATTAAGCAATAGTGCTTCAATATAATTAAGGTAAATTTCTTCAGCAACATTTTTGTTGGCAACGGCTTTGCTTAAATAGGTTAACGCGGTTTTATGATCTTGCTTCAATAAATATATTTGCCCAAGGGTATCTAATACATTTTCATCCTGTGGCATTATGGCTAATGCCTGCTCGGCATGTTGTAGCGCTAAATCAAGTTTACCCTGTTGCATGTAAAGATACGCAATGTTGTTGTGAGCAACGCCATTTTTGGCATTTAACTTTAAAACGGCTTGGTAACTTTTGAGCGCACTATTACTATTTTCTGGTATTTGTTCGTTTGCTAACCGCATTAAACTTGCTTGATCTTGAGGATGACTTTTAACATGAGCCGTTAGAAATTGACGCCCTTTATCGCGTTGTTTTAATTTATAATAACAAATTAAAACTAAACGAGCATTGCGAGAATTAGGACTGGCCTGATAAGCACTTTGCAAATTAAGTAAAGCCCGTTGCAAATCGTTATTGTGCATTTGTAATTGGCCTAATATTCCTTTACTAAAAGGATTTTCAAGCAGTGTTTGCGGCAACGTATCGTAACTTTGCTGGGCTTGGGTAAAATCACCATTCATAATTAATAAATACGTTTGTAATAATTGCATTTGTGCATCGTTACCGCGTGCCGCCAAATATTTTTGGTTAAGTGCTAATGCTGCTTTAAACTTACCTTCACTATCCATAGAAATAATATTGCCTAACACCGCACTTTTGTTGTTTGGCTGTTCCGTTAACCATTGTTGATAAAGTACTTTAGCTTTTGAAAATTGTTGCACCTGTGCATAAGCTTGTCCTAATAAGGCCCAAAAAGGCGCGGCATTATTTTGTTGCACTTTCAACGCTTCTAATAATTTAATCCCTTGCTCTGGTTGTTGCTCTGCTAAGTAAATTTTTGCTAATAAAATAGTTAACTCAATGTTTTTTGGATGCATTTTAATGGTCGTTTTGATCCGCTTAATAACGGCGTTTATATCTGCCGATTGTTTGGCTAAAACATACAATTGCGTTAGTGCAGGCACAAAATCAGCTTGTTTGCTGAGTAAGTCTTCAAGTGATTTTTTAAGCTGCTCTTTATTGCTATTTTTCATCTCTAAGGTGATTAATGCCATTCTTGCTTTAGCATTATTGGGATCGAGCTTGAGCAATTGTTGAAATTCGATCTTAGCCAGAGCAACTTTTTTGCTTTGCACATAAGTTAAGCCCGCTAATAAATAGGGGGTTATATTGCGGGGTTGCTCTATTTTCCACTGTTTGGCTAAATCAAGAGCCTTATCAAACTGTCTGGTAGAAAGATAAGCTGTTGCTAACGTTTGTTTGATTGAGCTTTGTTTTTTTGATGCTTGTTGGTCGGTATCATTATTATTAAGATCAACTTGTTTTAATGCAGACTCAAGATTAATAATGCCGGAAACGTTATTTAGTGATAACTGTAAAAGTCCCAAACGAGCTAATTCTTCGTCACTATTTTTGAGTTTATTATCAATTTTTGGCGTGTGTTTTAGAATTTCTCTTGCTTTAACCACCTCACCACTATTGACTAAAGCTAAGCCGACACTAGAAAAAAGTGAGGCATCTTTGCTGGTAATACCTTTAAGTTTTAACAAGGTATTGTTGGCATCAAGCGTAAGTCCTAGTTTTAATTGGCTTGCTGCTAGTATTCTAAGTGCTTCATGGGTTGGGGGTAATTTATCGGCGATAAAAGATAAATGTTGATGTGCAACCTGATAATTTTTTTCTAAATAAGCACTAATGCCGGCAACTAGTCTTAACGCGGTATCATTGGGGTTTTTCTGAATGGCTTTTTCGGTATACAGTAGGGCATTCGCATTATCTTTCGCATTAAAGCGCGCTAAACCTTTTAACTGATTTAATAACATATTGTTGGCGTTGATTTTTAGTAACCGATCAATAATAGGTTCAGCTTCTGCACTATGATTAAATTCGGTCAATAGTCGAGCAAAAATAAAGGCAGCTTCCATATCATCAGGATAAAATTCAACATAACGTCGATAAATATCGACTGCTTGCTGAGGTTTTTGTTGTTGCAATAGGATGTTAGCTTTTAATTTTAAGGCATCGGCTTGTTTGGGGTTTTTAACGATCACCTCGTCTAGTTGAATTAAGGCGGCATCAATTTTTTTATTGAGTAATAAAGAATAAACGAGCGCCAAGGATTTAAAGGGCGAATTGGTGTCAAAGTGTTTAATTTCATCAATAAGCAATCTTGCTTTCGGTTCTTGTTTAAGGCGCATATAAGCTTGAACTTTATAAAAAGCCACTTGGCTTGCTTGGGCGCTAGTGAGGCCTTTTTGTTTATGAGATAACTTGATCAGTGCGTTATCTGCGCCCGTTTTTTGATAAGCTTTTGAAAGTAAAGGCACAACCTCATTAGCGGGATAATCAAAATCAAGGGCGCGATTAAACTCTTTTTCGGCGCTCTCAAACTGATTTTGTTGTAAATACATTTTACCTAATAAAAAGCGTGCTTCAGCTAATGACGGCGCTTGTTTTAGAGCATTTTTTAATTCAATAGTGGCCGCGTTATAATCGTTGGCGACTATGTGGGCCTTGGCTGCATTGAGGTGATCAGTTGAATTTTGTTTACTACAAGCAAAAAGAGTAAAAAATAGTAACACTATACTAAGCCGTTTCATTTGGTTCGTCCCTTGTTGATAAAAGCGCAGATTTAACGTGTATTTTAACTTAGCCTAAAGTGTGCCATAAAAAATTGCAATGTTATCAAGTGTTTTTATTACTTACCTTTCTTTTTATCAAGCATTGCGCGTAAACCAGCAACGCCAGCTTTGCCTTTTTGTTGTTTTTCTTCTTTCGAGGGCGCTTTTTTATCAGTTTCCCAGATTAAATCTGCTTGCGGTAATTCATGTAAAAATCGGCTAGGTTCTGTACGAATTAGTTCGCCATATTGGCGACGCTCTTTCGCATAAGTAAATATTAACTCACGTTGAGCGCGAGTTATACCAACATAAGCAAGGCGGCGTTCTTCTTCAATATTATTTTCATCAATACTGTTTTGGTGGGGCAATAAACCTTCTTCCATACCGATCATAAAAACAAACGGAAATTCTAGTCCTTTAGAGGCGTGTAACGTCATTAATTGCACTTGGTCGCTATTGTCTTCATCATCGCTGCGCTCCATCATATCGCGCAGCGTTAAACGGGTCACTACCTGTGCTAGTGTCATCGGTTCTTCAAGTTCTGAGCCTTCTATCATTTGATTAACCCAGCTAAATAATTCAGTCACGTTTTTCATGCGCATCTCGGCAGCTTTAGCGCTGGTAGAATTATCGTAGAGAAAATCTTCATAATTCATGGTGCGCACCATAGTACGTAATACCGCATTAGTATCACCACGCACGGCGTTATCGGCGGTTTCAACTATCCAGCGATTAAACATTTGCAGTTTTTCTAAGGCGCGCCCTGTTAATGTTTGCTCTAAACCTAATTCAAAGCTGGCGGAAAACAAGCTAATGTGGCGCATGTTAGCGTAATTACCCAATTTTTCTAGGGTTGCTGGGCCAAGTTCACGACGCGGTACATTAACAATGCGCAAAAAGGCATTGTCATCATCAGGGTTCACTAATAAACGTAAATAGGCCATCATGTCTTTAATTTCTGCGCGCGAGAAAAAAGAGGTACTGCCACTAATTTTATAGGGAATACGATTGGTCATTAACGCTTTTTCAAGTAAACGTGATTGATGATTACCACGATATAAAATAGCGTATTGTTTGTATTGGCTTTTGTTTAAAAACCGATGACCAATTAACTCACCAATAATGCGCTCAACTTCGTTTACTTCATCTGTGGCTTGAATAGCTCTTAATTCAACGCCGTAATGTAACTCACTAAATAGAGATTTTTCATAAACATGTGGGTTATTGGCAATTAAAATATTGGCACATTTTAAAATGCGTCCGCTAGAGCGATAATTTTGCTCTAGTTTAATGACTTTGAGTTGCGGATAATCTTTACCGAGCAATACTAAGTTTTGCGGTTTAGCGCCGCGCCATGAATAAATAGATTGATCGTCGTCGCCAACTACCGTTAATCGTGCACGCTCACCCGCGATCAATTTTATTAATTCGTATTGGCTGGCATTAGTATCTTGATATTCATCAACTAATAAATAACGAATTTTATTTTGCCAGCGTTGCCGAACCTCGGGGTAATTACGCAATAACAACGTTGGTACTAAAATTAAATCATCAAAATCTAGCGCATTATAGGCATGCATTTGTTGTTGGTAGCGCTGATAAAATTCTGCAAACAAAGCTTGGTTTTGATCGGGATTTTCGCTATTGGCTTGTTTAATTATCGTATCAGGTAATAATAAATCGTTTTTCCAATTAGAAATTTTCATTTGTAATTGGCTCAGCAATTCTTTGTCACCATCAAGTTCATCTATAGTGAGATCTTTTAATAAGGCTAACGAGTCTTGATCGTCAAATAAAGTAAAATTGGCTTTATAACCAAGCGTTTTAATTTCGCGACGAATAATATCTAAACCAAGGGCATGAAAGGTAGATACCATTAAACCACGGGTTAAGTCTTTCCCTAAAGTGCGCCCAACGCGTTCTTTCATTTCGCGTGCGGCTTTATTGGTAAAGGTTACTGCGGCGATATTTCGCGCTTTGTAATCACATTGTTGAATTAAATAGGCAATTTTTTGGCAAATAACCCCCGTTTTACCACTGCCAGCCCCTGCTAATACTAAACATGGGCCGCTAATATATTTTCTTGCTTGCTCTTGGCGTGGGTTTAACTTCATCGGTATGTTAGTTATTTCAATAGTAAAAAGGGATCGCTGCTAATTTTACCTGTTTTTAATGATTGGCAAAATAGCTAAATGCTTTAAAATAGCGTTAATAATCTTTATGAGTAAAAAACAATGATCAACGCAAAAAAAATAGAAGAAATTGCCAAGCAAGTAACCGAGGCTATTCCGTCGAGTGTAAAAAATTTAGCTAGTGATTTTGAGGAAAAGACTAAAATGCTGTTACAGCGAAAATTGGCACAACTTGACGTGGTTACTCGTGAAGAATTTGATGTACAAACGCAAGTATTGATCAAAACCCGTGAAAAAATTGCAGCGATGGAAGCTAAAATTGCAGAACTTGAAGCGATTTTTGCAACGAACACTAAGCCAGAATAACCTCAACAAGGCGTCATTTTGACGAAGGTTAGGCTCTATGGCGGTTAATGAACGACTTATGACCATACTTCGTAAAATATTATTATTTTAATTTTCACAGTGGTATCGCGGTAGTATTTTTAAGTTGCCACGTTTTATGGGCGCGTGCGGCAAATGCACCGCTAAAGCTGCCGTAAAGTAAACTTACTACCAGCATAAATTCTGTGCTGGTAATTATTGCAGCTTGTGTTGCTAGCAAAACCCCAACAGCATATTTAGTAAAAAATATCGCTAGCATTAATATCGCGGGTAGCCAACTGCCCGATAATTCAAAAAGCTTTTTATCAACAAGGTAGCGTCCTTTAATGGCGGTAAATTGAGTTACCATTAACCAAGCAAAACCGACGCCAACAAACCAAGTTAATAACGCAGACAACTGTAAATTAAAGGTTGCTAACTCACCACTAATTGATAATGAAACCATAACAATAGGTATGATCAATAAGGTGTTTTTATTCGCGATTCTTGGTTTGGATTGACGGTATCCTAATAAGAGCAAGCCAAAAAATAGGGCAAAAACCCATTTTGGTGTCTGTAAAATAATTTCTGTAAACATAGTAAATTCCTATGACTATTGCTGACGTTAGTCAGACAAAGGTGAACAAGTATTAGAATGTTACAATGATGCCTTTATTCCCATAAGTGCCAGAAGTCACTTTAATCTTTTAGAAATACTGATTTTATTTCTTTGAATTAAATGAACTGGGTAAAATATCAACACCAACAAGTTTAGCTATTTTGATCATCAATGGAATGGTGATCGGCGCAAAGGGTAATACGGCAAATACACCAATACCCAGACCTTTAACAACGTCACCAAATTGTTGATTGGCTAATTTTAATTCTTCTTTACTGGCTTGGCCTCGAGTGTGTTTTCGATAAATAGCCAGCATTGCTTTGGTTTCGTTTTTTTCTTGGCTTAGTGCTAATTTGAGCCGTAACATTTGCTGTTTTAAACGGAAATAACCGCGTCTGCGCTTAATTCGTATAACTCGAATGGGTGCTTTGAATATATAAAGCCACAATCTCATGATTTTAGTGGTACACAGACCCCTCGGGCAACCACTAAGTTACTAGGTTTTAATCGAGAAGTTGCACTTTTTTCAATGGTAACGAATAACGAATGTGGCTGATTAATTAAATGCCAATTAGTGTTATTTAAAGGTTGCTTGATTATTTTTGCATTGCTAGTAATAACGCCTAAACTGCGCGCTTGTTTGTTTGAATTAGCGATCAGCCAAACTTCTAACACCTCATCGTTTGCTATTTTAGTTTGTTTAATAGGCTCAAGCATGATTTTTTTTGAACCTGTGTAAGTGAGCACCAGCACATGGGGTTGTTGTTCAGCATCGGTTAAAATAGCAACGCAATTTAAGTCTTCATTGCTCTGGTATCGCTCAATAATAAAACAACTCAACAATGTAATGAGGGTAATAGCCAAAAGACTTGTTAATAGGTTGGGAAGTTTCTGCTTACTTCGAGCAAACCAAGTTCTTGATGAGTCGTCTTTTGTTTTGCTACTTTCTTGTAAAGCTAGGGCTTGCGTAATTTTCTGCCATGTTTGCGCTTGAGGCGTTAAAGCTGATGTTTGTTGATCAAGGTTGGCGAACTGATCTTGCCAATAAATAATACGTTGTTCCAATGGCTCATTCGTCGTGAGTAATTGTTCAATTCTGTTTTTTACCCGTGGTGTTAATAAACCCAAAACATATCGGCTGGCCAAATGGTTAATAATGGCAAGGTTATGATAACGTTTTATCGGTTGAGACATAATTGTAACCTTGTTAAGCCTCGCTTTAACCACGATTTGGCAGTGGTATTTGTAACGCTGAAATAGGCAGCAATATCTGTTGGTTGATAGCCATACAAGTAAGCCATCAAGATAGCTTGGCTTTGTTTCTGCTCTAATTTAGCTAAACAATTATTTAACGCTTCTTTTGCTGTGTTGATTGGATCAAACTCGCCAAAGGCATTGTAAAAAGAATCAATATCGACGTTGTTTCTTGCTTTAATCGTGGTTTGTTGTTGCTCAGCAGTCAATTTTTCATAGGCACGATAGCGGACAATACTGGCTAGCCAAACAAAAGGATCGCTCTTATGTGCTTGAAAATCCTCTCTGTTTTTCCAAAGTTGGATAAAAGTTTCCGCTAATACGCTGTTGGCGTTATCTATATTTCCGGTGATGCGATAAGCAATACCATTTAATTTAGCCGAAACTAGTTGATAAATTTGCTCAAAGGCTAATTTATCCCCTAATTTACATAAGGTCAGTAACACAAGTAATTGCTCAACTAATTCAGCATTCGCTGAGTTTGTTGTCATGTTAACAAGCTTGGTGTTAATGGCAGGAGGCATAATATTTAATTTAACCCTTAATTTAGCGATGATGATTTATACTCACTGTAGCAAGTGATAATGAAAATAGAAATGGCTTGGCAAAAACAGTTAATCATAATTTGTAACAAAAGTAAGTTGTTAGTGTGGCGGATAATTTTTCTTTATTGGCACATTTAGCTTATAGTGATCGTATTAAATAAATCTTTTTTGAAGGTGTAATATGAGTCAAGAAACGCAGAAAATTCTGGTTGTTGATGATGATATGCGCTTGCGCGCTTTACTTGAACGATATCTTGTTGAACAAGGTTATATGGTGAGAAGTGCCGCTAATTCTGAGCAAATGGATCGGTTACTGGAACGAGAAAATTTTCACCTATTGGTATTAGATTTAATGTTACCGGGTGAAGATGGCCTTTCTATTTGTCGTCGCTTAAGGCAAAAAGAAAACAATATTCCCATTGTTATGTTAACTGCCAAAGGTGATGAAGTTGATCGAATTATTGGTCTTGAATTGGGTGCCGATGATTACATGCCGAAACCTTTTAATCCCCGTGAATTGCTTGCTCGAATAAAAGCCGTTTTGCGCCGGCGTATTCAGGAAGCCCCCGGTGCACCCTCAAAAGAAGAAAACAATGTTAAATTTGGTGAATTTGAACTGAATCTGGCAACGCGTGAAATGCATCAAGGTGAGATTAGTATGCCATTAACGAGTGGTGAATTTGCAGTATTAAAGGCCTTAGTTACACATCCGAGAGAACCATTATCTCGTGATAAATTAATGAATTTAGCGCGCGGTCGCGATTACTCTGCACTAGAACGTAGTATCGATGTTCAGGTGTCGCGCTTGCGACGAATGCTAGAAAAAGATCCTACTAACCCTCGATACATTCAAACGGTATGGGGTTTGGGCTATGTATTTATTCCTGATGGTCAAGCTACGGCGGGATAATTTTCATTGAATAATTTGAGCAGTAGATGAAAATTTTACCTCGCAGTGCCTTTGGACAAACAGTTTTATTAATTGGCTTTTTATTACTGATCAACCAAGTTGTTTCGTACGTTTCTATTGCTTTGTACATTATTCAACCGAGTCAGCAACAAATTAATGAACTGCTAGCAAAGCAAGTTCGAGTAGTGTTTATTGACATAGAAGGGATTAGGGTTAGCCCGATAATGGCGGAAGCGTTTCATCGTCAAACGGGTATTGGTGTTTATCGCGAACAAGATGCGTTAAGGCTGGGTTTAGCCGAAGCTATTTATTATCCCTATCGATCAATACAAATGTCTGAACTTTTAGGCGGTCCAGCCGAAGTTAGAATATCTCAAGGCAGTGAATATTTATTTTGGATCAGACCCCCACAAGCGCCTAATTTATGGGTAAATATTCCATTAAGTGCGTTAGAAGATGCTAATTTTTCCCCGTTAATCTTCTTTTTGATCATTATTGGTGGCTTGAGTGTTGCGGGCGGGTGGTTGTTTGTGCGGCAACTTAATCGCCCCTTAAAAGCCTTGCAACAAGCCGCAGAGCAAGTAGGGCGCGGAGAATTTCCTGAACCATTAGCAGAAGATGGCACTAGTGAGATTGTTTCAGTGACGCAAGCTTTCAATCACATGTCTAAAGGTATTAAGCAATTAGAGGATGATCGTAATTTGTTAATGGCGGGAATTTCTCACGATTTACGTACCCCATTAACTCGTATTCGCCTTGCCGCAGAAATGATGTCGGCCGAAGAAGATTACCTTAAAAATGGCATTGAAGGCGATATTGATGATATGAATGCTATTATCGATCAATTTATTGATTACATTCGCTATGATGGTAAAGGCCAAGCTGAATTAGGTGATTTAAATGCATTAATTGCCGATGTAGTAGATACCGAACAAAAAACGGGACGACATATTCGTTTTTCTGGTTCGCCTTGCCCGTTAATTCCGTTTCATGGCGTTGGTATCAAACGGGTACTTGCTAATTTGATCCAAAATGCGTTGCGTTACACTGACGATGATATTGAAATTAGTCTTACGGTTGATAAAAAACGTGCTCAAGTGAGTTTTTCTGTTAAAGATAGAGGCGCTGGTATTCCAGAAGGTGACATTGAACGTTTGTTTCAACCTTTTACTCAAGGTGATACGGCTCGGGGAGCAGAAGGCAGTGGTTTAGGTTTGGCAATCATTAAAAAAATTGTAGATACTCACGGTGGCGAAGTAAGCTTAATTAATCGAGTTGAAGGCGGCTTACAAGCTCGCGTTACTCTACCTATGTGCTGAATTAAGTTTTTATAACACTGGGTGTTGTTTAATGTCGGTGACTAAATGTCTAAAGTCAGAAATTGCAGGAAAACCAGTAATCACGTTATCTGCTTTTTTACTATCGGGATTGGCAACGGCTAATAAGTGTTTGATACCAAAACGTTGAGCCGATTGTAAAATAGGTAAGCTATCGTCAACAAATAATGTTTTGTCGAGATTAAAATGTTGTTTTTTCTGTAACCGTTGCCATAATAATTGCGATTCTTTCGTTACCCCAAATTCATGCGTAGAATATAACACGTCGAAATACTTATCTAATTGTGTACGCTCGATTTTTAATGATAATGAATCAGGGTGAGCATTAGTCACTAAAATGATCTCACGACCACTTGTTCGCAGAGCACGTAAAAACTCATCGGCGTCTTGGCGTAATTTTATTAAGTGTTGAACTTCTTTTTTTAAGGTTCTAATTGGCATTTTGGTCTGTTCTGCCCAATAATCAAGACAGTACCAAGCGATTGTGCCAGTAACATCTTGATAGTGTTTAAGCAGTTTATTCTTTGCTTGGTCGACAGTAATACCCGTTGCTTCGCTATAGCGTAACGGCAAATGTTCGAGCCAAAAATAAGTGTCGAAGTGTAAATCTAAAATGGTGCCGTCCATATCGAGTAAAACAGTTGAAATTTTTGACCAATCAAGCATAGATTTATTCCTGACAAAAGCATTATGATAAGAGGCTCGATATTATACCAGTTTCATTAATTAGGTGATCTACTTTATACGTAGGAAAAAGTGCCAAAT
>CAZVPC010000075.1:0-12633 GCA_964629005.1 uncultured Pseudoalteromonadaceae bacterium
ATCAGCGGGTATTGACGGAATTAAAGTAGCCGAAGCGATGGCAAAAGCGATATTAGAACATTTATAACATTTATAACATCAGCATAAAAAGGAGCGTATTAAATGCCGTTAGATCAACAACAAACTAAATTATGTTTTAATACCATCATTGAACAACTGGGCAAAGAGCACCATTGGCAGTGGGAAGAGCGGCGCAGAGCATGGTTGTCTGAATTTTCGCGCGACAAAATCGACAGTACATTAGCCGTATTAAATGAGCATTTTACTGATCAGTGGCATATAAAAAATATAAAATCTGTACCAAAATCATTAAAATCACAATTAAATGAGTTAACCAAACTAACCAAAGAACAAAAATTATTCACTACTCCAGCGAGTGAACAGCAACCGACACTGTTAGCTATTTGGTGGCCTTGGGGACATGGGGCTACGGTCTCCTTAAGATTAATGACCCTCAGTGAGTCATACAAAAAACCCGTTCAAATAGCCACTAAGGATAATTTTTTCATGGTTGTTAAAAAACTATTTTCTTAATTTCAACAAAGTGATAACAACATTTTTGACAAAACATTTTTAACAAAACATTGATAAAATATAATATAAGTAATTACAACTAAATCTATAGCAACTATAATTACTTAAACCGTGTCTATATTGATATATTTGTCAATTGTAGCCATATGAACTGTTTTTTGAATAGCAAATAAATTGACATTACTGTAAAAACAAACAGCGCTAATAAATTAGCCACTAATTTAAACCTAAACAACTTGAGACTATTCCTCTACTTTGTATACCATTTATTTAGCAGGATTTAATAATGAGTACAGATAACACTGATCAAGATCAACATTCACTTAGCCGTTCAAATAGTGAACTGAAACGTGCTTTGCGCCATTTCATTGATAGTGCACCAAACTCTGGGCCATTAGCGGTACAAATAAAAAATATTAAAAATGCACTAAAAAGCAATGAGGTCATGTTTACCTTTGCCACACTGGTAGAACAATATGCAAAAATGAAGAAAAATTTTGATCTGGTCGGCTATCAAACCAAGAAAAAAGATCTTAACACGCTCAAAACTTTAATGAAAAAAAGTGCCAGTAAAAACCTTTCATCTAGCCAAGTCGAAAAAATTTCTGACATTTTAACCGCGATAAACCATAAACAATCCACAGAAAATATACTGCTTTGCGTGGGCGAAGCGTTAACCAGTTTTGCTGAAGATTTAAGTGTATTAAGAGATAAATCTAAAATTATTGTTGCAAAAAGAGAAATAACCACCGAAGAAACAGGTGTCGTTGCTACCGATATCCATCTAGCCAGCAAACGCTTACTTAAAGATGTGATCAACATATCGGAACAATTGATTAAAACCTACCCTAACGATGAATTTATTCGTAATATTTTAGTTGAAGCCACGCAAGTAAGCGATGAAAAAGGCACCTTTTTCAAGTCCATTAATTTATTAGAGCGTTCAACCAGCTATTTGGCACTATTGATCCAAAAGGAACGCTGTGCTGCCGAAGAAATGCTCAATGACATTCATGCCAATATTGTTGACGTTTTTAAACACACCACCGTTATTGAAAAATTGATCACGGCAAGTAAAGATAATGCTGAAAATATTAAAAATAACATGGTGATCGAGCTAAAAAATATGGAAGTCAAAGCAAGAGCGATAGATACGCTTGATGGCATGCAAAAGCACATCAAAGATAGTGTTTCGTTAATGTCGCATATAATGAACGATTACGCTGAAATGCAAACTCAAATAAATTTGACTAATGAAGCCACGATAGATGAACTCAATTTTAAAGTTCATCATACTTCTACTTTTGTTGAAAAACTTGAAGAAAAACTTGAGCTAGCCGAAGAAACAATTTTAGTTGATGAATTAACCACCATTGGCAACCGTAAGGGTTATGTACTAACGATTAACAAAGAACGAAAGTCATGGGCAAGCTCTAAGCTACCATTGTCATTAATGGTGATCGATGTTGATAAATTTAAAACAGTAAATGATAACTTTGGTCATAGTGTTGGCGATCAGGTATTGCGGAACCTAGGTCAAACACTTAAAAAACATATCCGTTCAAGCGATTATGTCGCGCGCTATGGAGGTGAAGAATTTGTTATTATTTTACCGTCAACCGACTTAAATAAAACCATAAAACTGGCGAAAAAAATTAAAGAGGTAATTAATAATTTAAAATTTGAGTTACGCAAAAAAAGTAAGACATTAAAAATCACTTGCTCATTTGGCATTGCCAGCTTTAGCGAAAAAGCATCTAATACTATTGATGTTTTTAATGCCGCCGACCAAGCCCTATACCAAGCTAAAAAGAATGGCCGCGACACTATTGTGGCTTGTTCTGATGATCAATTTACTACCGTTGAGCAAGCCAAACAAACAGTAAACTAAATTTATTTTTTCAACATGGCTTTAAGATCTGCAAACGGATTATGAGTGGCCACATCTTGATTAGTATCACCCGCAACAACGTCAGTTTTATATTGAGCATGCTCAGTATATTTAGCATGTTCATTATCATGGCAATAAATACATAATAACTCCCAATTACTCCCATCGTTGGGGTTATTAGTGTGATCATGATCAACATGATGTACCGTTAACTCTTTAATGTTAGAGTAAACAAATTCTCGCGCACAACGCCCACAAACCCAAGGAAAAAGCTTTAATGCTCGATCTCGGTAACCTTGTTCTTGACGTTTATAATTGGCACTACTGCCAAACCTATCTGATGACATGATTTATCTGACTATCAATTTTTAATTGCCTTATTCTAAATGAGATTTGCGCTCATTTCAGCAAATAATCACTTTAACGCTTAACAAAATAATTTACTGGTTCGCAAGTTCAACAAAGCATAACTATACTCAATTTAAGTGTGATTAATACCCGTGTTACCACAATATCAAGACATCATGATCGGTGACATTGTTAGCCAAGTTAAAGTTAAACTGAGAATTAATCCCAGTAAATCTTATCTACTCAATGATTTAAATATCGGTTTAAAAAAATTGATTGATAGCGGAGAAATTGAAAAAATTTATGATAAATATCAATAAGTTTTTTGGGCAAGAATAACCGATAGGATTAGTATAGAAACACTCAATTTACAAATTCAAATCGCTACACCATTGGCAGGCAGCAACAAATTCTTGTTGAATAAAGTCAGCCTCTAATGAAAAATGTTCGATCATATCGTTGACATTATCACCATTTCCTACGATATAACTACTGGTTAATTCTAATAATTCACCTAAAAGCCCACTGTGATCAACTAGCGCATTTTCGATGGGTTTAGCAAGCGGCATCGATTTCATAATATCAATTATCGGCATAGATAAAATAACTTCAATAGAGCTAAGTAAGCCAGTAATAAAAGCAAAGTCTTTTATATTTTTGAATGCGCTCTGAGCAGCAAGTGCAACCATCAATTTAGCCGTGATCAACGCCTGTTTCGACACTTCATCCGTGCTTTCTGTGGTTAATTTTGATAAGGCAAGAATAGAAACAAACTGTTTCAGCTTTTCTTCACCTAAATACGTGGTGGCTTGTTTTAATGAGGTGATTTCTACCCGAGTTCCGGTTGAAACATTATTCACCATTTTCAACAAACCAACCGTTAAATTAATATCTTGGCTAATAATATCGGCAATAACACTATAATTTAGTGGTGA
This sequence comes from uncultured Pseudoalteromonadaceae bacterium, assembly GCA_964629005.1. Taxonomy (GTDB): domain Bacteria; phylum Pseudomonadota; class Gammaproteobacteria; order Enterobacterales; family Alteromonadaceae. The sequence goes on from CAZVPC010000075.1 coordinate 3,709, forward strand.
ATTAAATGTCTCACTCACTAAACTAAGCATTTGAGCTTTTATCGGCGTTAACGTTTGCCCTTTAATTATTTCAGGTTCATGATAAAAATAGCCTTGAAAATAATTAAAACCAACTTCTGCTAACGATTGCAATTGCAAGCGTGTTTCTACTTTTTCAGCGGCAAGTTTTATATTAAGTAATTTAGTTTTTGCTTTAATTGGACGTAAACGTTTCGGGTTGATTTTTTCTATATCGACTTTAACCACCGATAAAAAAGGTAACAATACATCCCAATGATCTTCAACATCATATTCCGTTAAGGCTATTTTATAACCTTTGTCATGGTAATATTTTATAATGTTCAATAACCGATTAGTCGGTGCTTTTTGACCCACTAATTCAATAACTATTGAGTTTTTGTCAAACATCAATGGGTATTTATTAATCAAACAGTGTTCGGTAAAATTAATATACGCGGGTTTACCCATACTTAATGCAGTTATATCACCGTGAATATGATTTTGAATAATCAATTTAGATGTAGCAATATCCTGATCGATTTCAGGAAATTTATTATCTGGGCTATTTCTGAATAATAATTCATAACCAACAGTGTTGGATTTATCATCTAAAATAGCTTGTCTGGCGATATAAGTGTTTTGCATTTTATCTTAAGTTAAAAAAATTTATATAACATAACATTACCCACAATTAGCTTAAATTACCAGTAATTAGTGTAAGCAATTGCCTCGTTGCCACGTGTCCCTTGTTCCCACGCTCTGCGGAGGTAACTATGACGACTATCGACCAAAGTGTTATTGAATTTAATAAATATGGTATCTAAACTAGAAACAACATCCCTTTTGACTACGATCAAAAATATTTCACTTAAACAGCTCATACTTACAGCTAAATTCAACCTAGATTTAACCTAGATTCAACACGGTGAATAAATAGATGACTCTACAAACGAAAGAAAATAACACAATCCATTGGCATGACTTTCTAAAATCAGGCAACCGTCTATTTATCGGTTCAAATGCCGCAGTCCCCAACGCACTAATCGACGATTTGATCGCCAACAGTACTGGGCTTCATGATATTGAAGTAGTACATATTTTAACCTTATCTAATAATGTTTGGGCCGAGCCGCAACATAAAGAATTATTTAAGGTGAATACCTTGTTTATTGGCGGCAAAAATATACGCGCGGCCATTGCCGAAGGACGTGCAGATTATACCCCTTGTTTTATTTCTGATATTCCAAAGTTGTTTAATAACAATACATTACCTTTAGATGTTGCATTGATCATGGTAAGTCCTCCCGACGAATACGGTTATTGTTCTCTGGGAGTTAGTGTTGATGTGGTTTCATCAGCAGTAAAAGCGGCTAAATATGTTATTGCACAAATAAACCCCAAAATGCCACGCACTAATGGCCATAGCTTTGTACATTTGAATCAAATTAGTGCATGGATTGAAGCCGAACAAGCACTGCCAGAATTACCTGTTATTAGTGAAGCGCCAAAAATAGAACGGATCAGTGAACAAATTGGCCAATATGTTGCCATGTTGATTGAAAACGGGGCAACGTTACAAATTGGTATCGGTAAAATACCGGAGGCAGTACTTAAATATTTAGCCAATCATAAAGATTTAGGCGTGCACAGCGAAATGATTTCTGATGGGGTAATTGACCTCATGCTTAAAGGCGTTATTAACAACCGCAAAAAAACTTTCCACAAAGGCAAGACTGTCGTCACTTTTTGTATGGGCAGTCAACGTTTATATGATTTTGTTGATGGCAACCCCCATGTCGAATTTTACCCCTCAGAGCACGTTAATTCACCAGTAAAAATTGCCCGAAATGACAATATGGTCTCAATTAATAGTGCCATTGAAGTTGATCTTACCGGACAGGTTGTCTCCGACTCTATCGGTTATCAATTTTATAGTGGTATTGGTGGACAAGTTGATTTCATCCGTGGCGCTTCACTAAGCAACGGTGGCAAACCTATTATCGCCCTACCATCAACGACTAAAGACGGTAAAATTTCTCGCATTGTCGCTCACATAACGGAAGGCGGTGGTGTCGTTACTTCTCGTGGCCATGTTTCCTATGTTGTCACCGAATACGGCATTGCATCCTTGCAGGGTAAAAGCATTAGAGAACGTGCCTTAGAATTAATTCGTATTGCCCACCCCAAATTTCGCGATCAATTATTAGCCGATGTCCGTAAGCACTATTGGGTTCCCGAATATCAAGAAAGCTCACCGAGCTCAGTACCAGAACTCGGTGCTATTGAATTTAAAAAATTCAGTTTCGATCAGTCAGAATATATTTTAAGACCACTTGCTCCTGCTGATGAACGAAAGCTACAAGAGTTTTTTTATTCGCACAATAAAGAAACGTTAATGATGCGTTACAATTATTATGCGACACAAATGAGCCGAGAAAAATCATGTAACTTAGTTAGTGTTAATCAACACCAAGATCTTGCTTTATGCTTTACCGAACAAAAAAAATCAAGTGAGGTTATTCAAGCGGTTGGGCGTTATTATCTCATTGAAAACATTAATAGTGCCGAAGTGGCTTTTGTGATCAAAGAAAATAAACGCAGTAAAGGCATGGCCAAAACTCTGCTAGCAGAAATTGTGGCAATCGCTAAAAAACGTCATTTAAACAAACTACTTGCTTGTGTTCGCAGAGATAATGCGCCGATGTTAAAGGTATTTGAAAAAGCCGGATTTGTTCGTCAATACGGTGAAGATCTTGATGAAGTTAGTTTAGAATTATCACTTTTTTAATAACTATGTGAGCAGCCTCACCAGCAAAATTTTTTAAGGAGCATATATGCCCGTTGGTATTATTAGTCATTTTCATTGCAAGGCACATGACATGGGAGATCACCATCCTGAATCGCCTCAGCGAATAACAGCCATTGAAGATCAACTGATCCGCAGTGGCCTTGATTATGTAGTGCGCCAATATGATGCTAAGCCCATTAATAAAAAGCAACTCAAGCTAGCGCATGATCCTAATTATATTGACTATATATTTACCCATGCCCCAACTACAGGAACATTCAGACTCGATGATGACACCTGTATGAACCCCGCAACATTAACAGCGGCACTATATGCTGCTGGCGCCGCAATTGATGCGGTTGATTTAGTGATGTCAAAAACACTCAGCGCTGCTTTTTGTGCAACTCGACCACCGGGTCATCATGCTGAATATGACAAAGGAATGGGATTTTGCTTTTTCAATAATGTTGCCATCGCAGCGAGCTACGCTAAAGAAAAATATCAACTTGATCGGATCGCAATTGTTGATTTTGATGTACATCATGGCAACGGCACAGAAAATATAATCAACACTAAAATAAAAAACGATCCTTCTGCGAAAACTAGCTTTTTATTTTGCTCAACCTACCAACACCCTTTTTATCCTTTTGAAATGCAAGCCAGCGATACGCCTCCAATCATTAACACACCACTACCTGCAACAACGAAAGGTGCTGAATTTCGTCAAGCGATCAAAGCTCACTGGTTTCCTGCTTTGAATAAATTTAAGCCACAATTAATTTTTATCTCTGCTGGTTTTGATGCTCATATTGAAGATGAGATGTCACAAATAAGCCTGACAGAAGCTGATTACCGCTGGCTAACCGACGAGCTAAAAACTATTGCCAAACAATATAGTGCAGGTCGGATCATTTCTGTTTTAGAAGGTGGTTACGCCCTAAGTGCTTTAGGGCGTAGTGTGGTTGCTCATATAAATGGTTTAATTGGCAATTAACTCTATTAATGAATCAGCCCGAAGAGATCAAATATAGCTCTTGTACACGCTATTTTATTTTAAAATAACGCGTGCATTTATCGCTTGAATAGGACGATTATTCGGGTGATGCAATACCTGCTTAATCGTGTCAATTTGCTGCTTTGAGGCCGTCACTGCATCTTTCATTACTAACCAACGAACCCCTTCTGAACAAGGAGGGGTTGTTAGCGAACCATTAAAGCGATAATGGTCGCGATTTTTCGGCAAGAGTTCATTAACATTAATCACTGCTGACAATTGATATTTATCGCCCGCTTTTTTAGGCATATTTGCCCAAGCTTTTTTGAGCCCTGTATTCGCATTACCTTGCTCAAACATAATTGCCACAACGGCAAGATTGCCATTTCTATCTGCATGAACTAAGTGTGCCTCTAATGGATAGGAATGGCCATTAATATGATTTTCACTCGGGGCATGAAAATGAAATTGTAATAAATTAAAGGTTTGTCCATCAACCGAAATGCTGCTACCCGCTTGGTAATTTACTTGCACCGTATGACCATTATTTACAATTTCATTACCCCCTTGTAGATAATTAAATTGAATAGGTGACAAATCTGCCTCAACAAAGCCGGTAAGATTTATTGGTGATTGATTTTTACCTGAGCAAGCAAAATTATCGGCACTTAGTTTTGCCCAATGCGCAGGTCCTTCATGACCTTCATATCCCCAATGGGATTTAGTGTTTGCCAACACGGTGGTTGAAACAGATAAAACACAGACCAATACAAAAAAAATTTTCATTTAACTATCCTTTAAAGTAAAAACAAGAAAACAATATTATGAAACACAACCAAAAAAGTATAGTGTAGAAAATATTAAAATCCCAATGCTAAAGTAATTTATATCGGGTCATAGCTTCATGAGTAATATCAACTAATTGGATCACCCCTGAAACACTCCAAATTTCTTGCTCAAGCTGTTTCGCTCGATGAATTGCATACGAACTTATATAGGATAATTCTGGATTTAAAAAAGCCATATCAGGTTCTTCAGTGCGAGATAATTTCATTTGAACACAATAAAAACTGCCCAATTTCATTGCTCTTTTAATGAACATTTTCTTCATTTGTGGTGAACTTAATTCACTAGCACGTTTAGTGATCACCGCATTTTCAATGGATTCTATATTGGCTTTAACAGAAATATATAACACATCCGAATATGGTGCATCATCAACCTGAAGCTTTTTCAAGGTATTATCTAAGTTATCTAAAACATTAGGATTATGAAAAAGTGGGTATAAATTGTAATGGTTATCACGATCACTTAACTGCTTCATTTTAGCTAATAATTCGCCGTTTTCATGACTACAAATAACCACTTCGGTTTTATAACGACTGCCACTAGTTTGCACAATTAAGGTGGGCGTTAAAAAGCTATGTGCCAAAAGATTTCGAAATGCCCGCGCTAAACCCGGAATGGTGAAAGCATATTCGTCACGTTTTAATTTATCACGGTTTTTATCAATTAGAAATTTGAAAAAAGTTCGCCCAATATGTTGATGTTGTTCAATATAAGCGTGCAAACTCATCACAGTTTTTTGTTTGTTGATACGCATAATCTCGTAAGGCATCTGTTTCAAATCAAACTGTGAGGTCATTTTTTGTAACTTGGGTAAACTTAAAAAAACAACTTCGCCTTTATTTAAAACACCCGGTTTATCTAATTCCACTTTCATTCCTGAAGCCGAAAAATCTTTCAAACTTCCTGACCAACTAACCGTATTTTTAGAAAGTCGCACGGGGGTATTATAAATGAAACGAATTTCTTGGCGCTGATTAGAATAATTAATATCAATCTCATCAATCATATTAACTTTAGATATTTTTCGGTGACCAAACTGTTTAAGTTTACCTATATCACGAACTTGACAATCGAGTTGTTGATATTCTTTAACCATATCCTCGGTGGTTATATCGGCAATGGTAATAATATACTTTAGTTTTTCTACCTCATCTTTAACTTGTGCTGATAAGGGTAAATTTAAATATTGATCTTTTCTACTAACACTACGCGAGAGTGAGTAAGGCGAATACGCCGTGGCTGGTTGCACATTAATTAATGACAAATTAAGGATAGTAAACGATGTTTTGCTTGCCGCAAAACCTAAAAATTGCACCATAGAGTCTTTGTCTTGTTTGAGTTGAGACTCGTCAGCGCTATAAAAATAGTGTTTACCATCATTTTGGTGAATAAAACAGTAAACTAATAATGAAGACTCTAATTTCACCATTTTTTTAAGCTGCTCAATACGCTTTTTGTTCAACAGAAAGTGTAAGGTTGAATTGCAATTTTCATCTTGAAAATACTGATATAAGCTTTGATTGTTTAAGCACGTCATGACGTATTTTACCGTCAACTTTTCTTTATCAATAAAAACGGGTAACTCGTTACTCTTAGGTAAAGCAAAATGTTCAAAGGCACGAATGTGTAAAGCATTAATAGTATTGTCTAAATTTATTTTATAACGCCGTTTATTGCCTTTAATATAACCGGATAAAAAACGTTGAAAACTGTCTGATTGTGCACTCTCATCAAGCACACGTTCAACACCAACTAACTGCACATTGTCGATTAAATGAATATTACGTACTTGATAGAATAGACAGAATTTTTCATTAAACTTAAATTCTTGCTCTAAACCGATAAAACGGAGTTCAATAATTTGGTCTAAATACAATGGTTTACTATCAACTAAACGAAGTTTACAACCACTGATACTAATGTCCGAACTCACCACCTCAATGATCGTGCTACTGTCGACAATAACACTCATGTTAATCACATAATTCATTCGCTCTTCAGCGCGATCATAGTAATTTTCGGTCGTAAAGATGGCGGCTGGATATTGAGTTTTTTCAACAATAGTTGCTAAAGACGTTTGCTTGTCTGGCTGTTGAATGATCGCTTTTTCTTTTTGATAGATGACCCTAAAATTATTTTCGGTATTGGTTACCGCATCATAAACACCAAAAGTGTAACCATTATAATAGGCAACATTTTCTTCAAAAACTTTGATCGCAATATCATCTAAAAAATGAATACGGTCATCATGCTCATAAGGTCGGCATTCACCATTCACAAACCCCCGCAAGTCAATTAAGCGTGTACACGCACTCGCTAACCGTTTAATTTCCATTTTTAAGAGAAATTTATCGGTTTTAGCAATGTTTTTTGTTAACGAGGCAAATTTAGCTTCAAAATCACTTAAGCCAACTTCACCACGCAACCGTTCTATTATTGTTTGATATTTTGAAAAATCTATACTCATAACTACTTTAGTATCGTTAAAATAAAATTATTATTAAAGGTCATCTAGTGCTCAACTGCTGTTAAAATATATACATTGTAGGTATCGTACTAACCGCTTATTTTTAGAAAACAAATAACCTTCAAAAAACGAACCTACAATCAACAAGTTAAAAAAAACATTGATAACGATGTGGTTTCATTAAAAAACAACTAACTACATTAATTTTTTAATAAAAAACAGCTACTATTAAATCTATTAATTAAATCTACTAATAAAGCAATAATTATGCCCTTAAAAGGATACTCATGGCAAAAATAAAAAGCACTTATGTTTGCACTGACTGTGGTGCAGAGTATAACCGATGGCTCGGTCAATGTAATGAATGCAAGGCATGGAATACCATTTCAGAGTTTAGACAAGCCAAAAGCCCGATACGCAATGATGTTTTTTCAGGCTTTGCTGGCCAAAGCGAAACAAAAGTTCAAACTCTTGACGCCATAGATTTGACTGATCTACCTCGATTTTCTTCTGGTTTTGTTGAGTTCGATCGCGTCTTAGGCGGCGGCATTGTTCCCGGTAGTGCAATATTAATTGGCGGTGAACCAGGCGCAGGTAAAAGCACCTTACTTTTACAAACCATGTGTACACTAGCTGAGTCAATGCCAGCACTTTATATCACTGGCGAAGAGTCTTTACAACAAGTCGCTATGCGCGCTAACCGATTAGGTTTAACCACCAACAAACTTAAAATGTTATCAGCAACCAGTGTGGAAAACATTTGTGCTGTTGCTTGTAAAGAGCAACCTAAGATCATGGTCATTGATTCCATTCAAGTCATGCATATTAGCGATATTCAGTCTGCCCCTGGCAGCGTTGCTCAAGTGCGTGAAACTGCCGCTTATTTAACCCGTTTTGCTAAACAAAATCATGTGGCACTATTGCTTGTTGGTCATGTCACTAAAGATGGCTCTTTAGCAGGCCCAAAAGTACTGGAGCATTGCATCGACTGCTCTATTATGCTTGAAGGCAGTACCGACTCTCGCTTTAGAACGTTGAGAGGCAATAAAAATCGTTTTGGTGCCGTTAATGAATTAGGCGTCTTTGCGATGACTGGTGCCGGTTTAAAAGAAGTATCTAACCCTTCCGCAATTTTTTTGAGTCGTTCCACCGAGCAAACACCGGGGAGCATTGTCATGGTGTTATGGGAAGGCACTAGACCTTTATTAGTTGAAATTCAAGCCTTGGTTGATCACTCCCCCTTAGGTAATCCTCGTCGAGTTGCAGTTGGCGCAGAGCAGAATCGATTGTCCATGTTATTAGCTATTTTACATCGTCACGGTGGCTTACAAATGAACGATCAAGATGTCTTTGTTAATGTTGTCGGTGGAGTAAAAGTTACTGAAACCAGCATTGATTTAGCATTATTACTGGCACTAGTTTCAAGTTTCCGCGACAGAGCTTTGCCGCAAGATCTGGTTGTTTTTGGCGAGGTTGGATTATCCGGTGAGATCAGGCCAGTCCCCAGTGGTCAAGAACGCATTAACGAAGCGGCAAAGCATGGTTTCAAACGAGCAATAGTGCCCATCGCCAATGCTCCTAAACATGCCATCGCTGGTATGGAGGTTATTGGTATTAAAAAACTGAGTGAAGCATTGGAAATTATCTAGCTCATCATTATTTTAACGCAACCAGCCTTCCTTTTATCTTAAGTGAGGATGCTATTTGATCAACTTTTTTGCTAAAATAACCATAATCCTAGATTCAGCAGTTGGGCGCGAAATAAGAGTGTCGCTATCTGATTTAATTAGCGTAATGAAAAATTGCGGTATCACCTTATTGGTGATG
>CAZVPC010000076.1:0-12600 GCA_964629005.1 uncultured Pseudoalteromonadaceae bacterium
AAACCTAAGTTGTTCAAAGAATTACCGCAAAACGCAAACTCGTTGCGGTAATTCTCACATTTACCTCGGCTAGCTAATTAGTGTTGTGAAACCCAAATGCTGTCTTTCATTTCATTGAGTGATTTTTGCTGGCAAGCAACATTGTCGGTACAACGAATTGCTGAAAACCGTGTACCAGTTGAGGTGATTTTACCGCGAAAATCTCTTAACATAGAATCAAAAATTGATTGTAGTGATGGCATCGATATGCGGATATGTTCAATGTTCGCGGTTGACCATTGCATCTCATTGTCATTATTTAGCACTGTTGGTTCTGCCGCCATAGCTTCATTGAGTAAAGGTAAGTTTTGAATATTAAAATTGCTGTGTTTTTTAGCATAACTGAGCCAGCGCGGCATATCAATTTGATGCATTTCGTAGGCTTTATTTAACCACTGATCTGCAATGCTAAAATTTTTTCGATCATAGTAAACTTGCCCTAACAAAAAAGCACCATTAGGATGGCCTCGATTAGCTGATTTTTTTAACCATTTTACTCCTTCGTCGAAATCATACGTCTCTGGATTGGTGATCAACAAAAAACCGGTTTTAAATTGTGCCTCTAAAATGCCTTTTGAGGCTGCTTTTTTATAATATGTTAACGCTCTGCTTAAATTGATGGGTGTGCCATAACCTTTTTGAAAAAACTTTCCTAAAAATAATGAAGCCTCGGGATAACCTCGTCGTGCGGCTTTTTTAAAAGACTTGAAATAATTAACACATTTATCGGTATGACATTCATTAACTTTTAACGCCGCCGCATTAAAACTAAATAAAAAAGAGCTGGCAACTAATATCAATATTGCTGTTTTATTCATATTTTATCCTTGTTTTCAATTGCTTAATATATGGTTAATAATGCCACACCCGTTCAGTATAATAAATAAACAATAAAGGACAAGGCTTTCGTAGAAAACACAGATGGCATACACCGTTAAATGTAGTTTACAAGAAGCAACAAAGATGTATTCATGTTACCTCGAAATCCTGAAACAGACATTTTGAAGTATCATGAGTATAGATTACATTTGTTTTCATAGATCATGAGTTTATTTACTATTGTGGCTCGATTACAGGCTATAATGTTGTTATTAATTGGAAAAATAATAACGTTGATATTAAATATGAAAAAATTGGTTTTATTAACCGCAACGATCACCTTAGTTATTGCTGGTTGTGCTACCTCTGAGAACACCTGTGAAGATGTAACCTTAGTTAGTGAACAAGCTCAGCAATGCCAAGCACTACAGCGTCAAATTACCAACAGCAAAGACAAACCGTTGATTCGTACTGTGTTAGAGCGCCGTTATCAAAAAGATTGTGTTGATATTCGTTACTATCGGGATGAAAAACATCCTAAAATTTGTGATGACAAAAAGTCAACTAACGCAACCCCTCAAGATACACCTAAAAAAAACAAGTCCTAAGTTTGAAGTAATCTGAGTATATTGTTACCACGCGGAGCGTGAGAACGCGGTGAATTTTTGGACTCGGCTATTAATTAACACTAAATGGTAGGCATGTTTTTCGAGGATAAATTTTCTCCCATAAAAAATTTTTATAAAAAAAGCAGAGCTTAATTTGTAACCTTAGCTTAGAAAAGCTGGAAATTTTTTATAAAACAAGCCATTATGCTGCTAATACCTTTTATTTTAGTCGATAATAAACTCGTTGGGTTTATTTAAAAATCATTTAGCCGTATGAACAAAATACTTGATAATAATCATAATTATAAACATCAATCTCGCCAAGAGTTACTTGCCGAACTCGACACGATAAAGCTTGAGCAACAAAATTTGCTTGAGCGTCACACTGCGTTATTTAAATTGAATCAGCTCTCTCACGAGTGCGCTAACCTCGATAATTTTTACCTTGAAGTTCATCAAATTATTGCTTCTTTGATGGTTGCGAAGAACTTTTATATTGTTATTTATGATCAAACCTTTTCAACATTAGAGTTTGTTTATCATATAGATGAACAAGATAGTATGCCTAGAGGGGCATTTTCTTTTGAAGAGTTTAAAGGCTCATTAACGCGCTACGTGATTGAAACCGCAAAACCGTTGTTAGCCAATGAACAAAAATTAGCAGCGATGGAAGCAGAAGGACTTATCGGCGCCATTGGCGCAAAAGGTACTGATTGGTTAGGCGTCCCATTAATTAATGAAAACTTTGTTATTGGGGTGATGGCGGTACAAAGTTATAACGAAGCAACACGTTATCAAGCCCACGATTTAGAGTTACTCTATTTTGCTGCACAGCATATTGTTAATGCGATGACTCGTTTACAAGATCATGAACGTTTAACCTCGGCGGTTAATGCGCGCACGCAAGAATTAATGCAACAAATTCGCGAACGAGAAAAATCGGAGTTATTACAAGAGTCATTATTTAGAATTTCAGAACTAACCACAGATGCCAATATTGATATTGATAAATTTTACAAGCAAGTGCATAACATTGTCGGCCAACTGCTCAATGCCGAGAACTTTTATATCGCCAAGTATGAGCGTGAAAGTGAGGTGATCACCTTTGCTTATTATTCAGATCAAAGCAGCCATAATAGTGTTCAAGACTATCAACCGAGAAAATTTGGTCGCGGTTATACGGAATTGGTTATTAACCGCAGTGAGACGGTATTATTAAATGGTGATGATTTAATTGAGTTATTTGAAAAAGGTGAAACATCGAAACCGTATACCGAAGTAAAATCTTGGTTAGGGGTGCCACTAAAAAGTGCGGGTATCACTCTTGGTGCTATGGTAGTACAAAGCTATCAAAAGGTTAATGTTTATGGTCAACAAGATGCTGAATTGTTGAACTTTGTTTCTCAGCATGTTTCAACCGCAATAAAACGGCGTGAAACATTAGATTATGAACGACGAGATCATGAACTACTTGAACAACAAGTTAAGTTGAGAACGGTCGCCTTAGAAGATGAAATAAAGCAACGTAAACAAGCGGAGCAACAATTAAAATATGCGGCTTCGCACGACAGTTTAACTGAATTACCTAATCGTGCTGTTTTTATTGATTTGCTCAACCATGCAATCGCTTATCGAAGACGGCATAAAACGTTTAAGTTTGCCATTCTATTTTTAGACTTAGACCGTTTTAAGGTGGTCAATGATAGTTTAGGCCACCATGCGGGTGATTTATTGTTGCAAGTTATTGCTCAAGAACTCTGTACGGCAGTACGTGACATGGATACCGTGGCGCGTTTAGGTGGTGATGAATTTGTCATTTTAATTGAAGACTTAGAATCTGACGATGAAGTTATCTTTGTGGCTGAACGTATTACCGAATTACTAACGACCCCATTTAATATTGAAAACCAACCGGTATTTATTGGTACCAGTATTGGCGTATTATTTAGTGATGATCGCTACGATAATGCCAATACGATGTTACGTGATGCGGATACGGCAATGTATCATGCCAAATATAATGGTAAAGGCCGTTACGAAGTTTTTGATGGTAGTATGCATGATAAGGTACAAAATGCGTTAATGTTGGAAGCCGATTTAAGAGAAGCCATTGAATTAGAAGAGTTTGAACCTTATTTTCAGCCGATCATAAAATTATCAAATCAACAACTGGTAGGCTTTGAAGCGCTTGCTCGTTGGCAAAGCCATAAACGGGGTTTCGTTTATCCCAATGATTTTATTCCTTTGGCCGAAGAAACCAGTTTAGTGATGGCGATTGATCTGCAAATTTTAGAAAAATCATGCTATCAGTTAAAACGGTTGCAAGCGTCACATCAACGTGACGACTTATACGTGAGTTGTAATTTATTTTGTAATCACTTTTTTAACCATACCCTGCCTGATGACGTTGCTAAAATACTAAAACGAGTGGGTATTAAACCCAGTCAAATACGTATCGAATTAACTGAACGTGCTTTGTTAGAGCATACTGAAATTGTGTTAACTAACATGCAAGGTTTGAAACAACTTGGTATTAAAATTTTACTCGATGATTTTGGTACCGGTTATTCAAGTTTAAGTTACTTGCATCGTTTTCCTATTGACGTATTAAAAATAGATCGCTCCTTCATTATTAACGTGCATGACTCATCAAGTCATCGCGCTATTATTAAAACCATTATTGATTTAGCCACTAACTTAAATATGGCAACCATAGGTGAGGGTATTGAAAATTTAGCTGATGCTGAGTTATTAGAGCAAATGGATTGTAATTATGGGCAAGGGTATTTTTTCGCAAAACCCATGAGTATTGAAGAGCTTGAGCAGTATTTAATCGAGTATGATCATGATACAACGTAAGCCAAAAAGTCTTGATCGTATCGATCTGGCTATTTTAGATACGTTGCAACAAGAGGGGCGTATTTCAAACGTTGATTTAGCACAAAAAGTTAATTTAAGTGCAAGTCCGTGTCTCGATCGCGTTAAGCGTTTAGAGCAAGATGGCTATATTAAAGGTTATGGCGCTTTTTTAAATGCTAATTTGCTCAATTATGGTATGTCGGCCTTTATTCAGGTCACTTTAGATAGAACAACCGCCGATGTTTTTGAAAATTTCAAGGTCAGCGTGATAAAAATTAAAGAAATTGCTGAATGTCATTTAGTGGCGGGTGGTTATGATTATTTATTAAAAATACGTTTTAATGACATGACAGCCTATCGCGAAATATTAGAAAAAATAGTGGCACTGCCCGCTGTTTTACAAACACATACGTATATGATCACCGAACATATTAAAGAGGATTCAGGTATTCCGATTTTTTAGTTTTCCTGTTTTTATCCGCGCGCAAGGTTAATTACACTTAATTATTATTGCTTACATCGAAATGTTAATACGGAATATTTGTTTATGAATGCTCACGACTACGCGGTTCAAGCTAACGGTTCATTTGCTTTACCCGATGCTTGTTTTAAAGTGAAAGACTTGATTGCGGATCAATCCTCAACGATTGAAGACTTTGCCAACGTTATTAGTATTGATCCATCAATGACATCACGATTATTACAGATTGCCAATAGTGCTATTTATAATTTTCCAGGGGAGATAAGTACCATTTCACGGGCGATAACTATTATTGGCACGGCAGCCATTTATAATATGATGTTAGTTGACGTGGCCGCGAGTGCATTTAAACACTTTTCAAATCAGGTGGTAGATTTGAAACGGTTTTGGCGAATGAGTGTGTTTACAGGTTTAGCAGCAAAAAATTTAGCGATCAAATCAGGCATTCACGACATAGAACGTTTGTTTGTGGTGGGATTATTAGAAAATTTTGGTGAATTATTAGTAGCAAAAATCAACCATGAAATTGCCGATAAGTGTGATAAATATAGCGGCAGTCATTTACCTTGGCAGGTACAAAAAAAATTGCTGGGCTTCACTTACACCGATGTTTCGGCCGAGTTACTTAAGATTTGGCAACTTCCAGAAAAAATTATTTTACCCATTCGTTATTTTAATGATGCACAATCGATTCAAATCAATAAGGATGTTCACGTACTGTACTTAGCATCTCGTCTGGCATTAATTGATAGTTTTCCAGACAGGTTCACTAATGACGCATTAGTTGACAGCGTATTGTTTAAACGACTGGCGATCAAAGAAGATGATCTTGAGCAGGCGCGTGAGTTTGCAGCTTGTGAGGCTGGCAGTATTTTAACGATGATGAATGCTAATATGTTCTGAAGTGTTTTAACCGTTGAACAAAAAGTGCATAGAAAGTTATACACTCTTTTTCGTACTTCTGTCAAGAGAGTGCAAGACAGCAGCAAAAATCCTTGTTAGCATCAAGGTCATAAAATTTTCCAGTATAATAATAAAAGGATATCTATGAGCGCCCCTAGAGAGCATTTTGGTTCAAAACTTGGTTTTATTTTAGCGGCGGCAGGCTCTGCTGTTGGTATTGGTAATATTGTTGGCTTTCCTGTTAATGCAGCAAAAAATGGTGGCGGTGCATTTTTATTAATGTATGCGGTGTTTGTGGTGTTAATTTGTTTACCGGTGATGATGGCTGAAATGGCGGTGGGTCGCAAAACAGCAAAAAATCCCGTGGGTGCGTATGGCGCATTAAGCCATAATGACACTAAATGGCGTTTTGCTGGTCTGTTAAGCATTATCACGCCATTTATGATCGCCGTTTTTTATACCGTTTTAACGGTGTGGATACTGATCTATTTTGGTGCCGCATTAACGGGTGAATTAACCTATTTAGCCGATCCTAATTCTTTTAATGAAATAATTAATAGCCCCTATTTGTTTGTTGCCATGCTGGCGGTAGGTGCGATCGTTTATTTTATTTTAGTTGCTGGTGTCAAAGATGGCATTGAAAAAGGTGCTAAAATAATGATGCCAGCATTATTTGTGATGTTGATCTTATTAGTTATTTTTGTGCTTACCTTAGATAATGCCATGGCGGGTGTTAAATTTTTCTTAGTCCCTGAAATTGATAAAATAACGCCAGCGGTGATCAGTGGTGCTTTAGCACAGGCATTTTTTTCACTGTCGCTTGGTATGGGCATTTTAGTTACTTATGGCTCTTATGTTTCTAAAGAGACTAATATTGAAAGTTCGGCGATTTTAGTTGCCATTACTGATACTTCAGTTGCCTTTATTGCAGGTTTATTAGTACTTCCTGCTATTTTCTCTTTTAATCCTGATATTAATCCTAATGACTTGAGTGATAGTTCTGTGTCGATGATTTTTATCTTTTTACCGAAAATATTTTTAGCAATACAAACGTCAGTTGGTTACTTTATGGCAAGTGCCATTGCGGCAATATTCTTTTTATTAGTCTTTTTTGCTGCGTTAACATCGTTAGTCTCTATTATTGAAGTACCCGTAGCTTATTTAATGGATGAAAAAGCGAAAACGCGTAAACAAGCACTCAATAGTGTGTTTATATGGGGCGGGATCTTTGCCGTTTTGTCGGCATTGTCGTTTGGTATGGTTGATTTTTTTACCACGCTGACCAGTTATGGTGGTAAAAGCAAATCCTTATTTGATTTAATTATTGATATGTTTTACGACACCATTTTACCGTTAAATGGTTTGCTAATTTGTTTGTTTGTGAGTTATCGCTGGAAAAAAGAAAATCTAAATAAAGAATTAAGTGTAGGCAATGCCAGCTTTGGACGATCAATTTTAGCAAAATACGTAGATTTTTCCTTAGGGACTTTTATTCCTGTTATTGTGGCTATTATTTTTATTACCACGGTGGCGAGAATTTATTTCGGTTATGATATTTTTGGTTAGTTGCTCAGCCGTTACGGTATAATTTAATTTTCAAGAGGTCATTATGGCCTCTTGTTGTTATCTATTATTTGTCTGTTGGATTTTAGCAATTACATGATTGAACACATCACTATTCCTACCTCGCTTGAATGCCAACGTTTATTTCATGGTCGCGGTCATGCTTATGATCAGTTGTCACATGTGAATGTTGATTGGTTAGCACCGGTAATTTTTATCACTCTTTATCAAGAAGTTGATAAAGAGTGGTTACACACACAGGCACAGTGGCTTTATCAACATATTAGCGGATGTTGTTGCGTACAAGTACAGTATCGTGGTCGAACTAAAGCGCCTACCGAATTGTTACTTGGTAAAAATATCACGCAAACACAAGTCACTGAGTTAGGTTTACTTTATCAGTTGGAATTTGGCCAAGCACAAAATAGTGGTTTATTTTTAGATATGCGCAACGGTCGCCAATGGGTGCTTGAGCATAGCGCAAATAAAAAGGTATTAAACTTGTTTGCCTATACTTGTGCCTTTTCTATCGCAGCACTTGCTGGTGGTGCTGACAAAGTTGTTAACTTTGATATGAGTAAAGCCGCACTGAGTAGAGGACGTGATAACCATCGCTTAAACCAACAAAATACCAAACAAGTGGTGTTTGAGGGGGTCGATATTTTTAAATCTAATAGTCGTATTAAAAAACATGGCTTATATGACTTAATTATCTGTGATCCCCCTTCTTTTCAAAAAGGCTCAGTTAATATTGAACGCGATTACGCTAAACTTATTCGTCGTATTCCTCAGTGGGCAAAACCGCAGAGCGATATTATGTTGTGTTTAAATTCTCCTGATTTAACAGATGAATTTTTACTTAATAATGTGGCTGAAAATTGTCCACAATGCCAATACCAAGGGAAAATAAAGCCGCCTGACGTTTTTAAAGAGGCACATCAAGGTAAAGGCTTAAAAGTGCTCTTATTTCAATACAGAATTTAAGTACAGGGTTTAAATATATGACGTAAATTTGTTTGTCATATTAGTGCTTTAATTATTCTTTTCTAATACGCATAAAACTGGCGAATCGTGGTACTTTATTTTTAGTTTTAGCAAAATATTTATAGGTAATGGTAGCGCCAATTGGCGGTGGATTTTTTCGTTGTGCGTAGCTAAAGCCGCTACCAATGTTAAAAATGATACCCGTTGGCGTTTTTACCGTTAAAGCGCCGAGCATGTTAGCGAATTTCCCTTTGCCTTGGTGCTGCTCAATAACAATGGCTTCTGCGTCATAATATTTTTTCAACTTCATTAAATGCTTAACTCGCCCTATTTTATAAAAAGCGTCTTGATGATGTAGCATCAACCCTTCACCGTTATTGTTTACTACGGTATCGAGTTGTTTAAATAATGCCGTTACTGTTAAGTATTTTTCTTGTTTGATCATGCCGAGATAAGGTGAGTTAGCTTGCTTGACTAATGTCTGCATTTTTTTTATTCGTTGTGAAAAATTGCCACTAGTTTTTGGTAAATCAAAAATCATAAAGTGGACTTTTTGCCAGCTAGTATCGTCGGCTTGTTGCTGGCGAACGATAGAGGAAATTTGCTCAAATTGTCCTCGTGAAATCCATAGCTCACCATCAAGCGCCTGTTTAGGCCAGTTTTGGCTAAACCAATTCGGGAGGGTGATCAAATGTCCTTGACGGGTAAAAAGCTGTTTTCCGTCCCAATATCCGCGTATCCCATCGAGTTTTTCACTGATCCAATATTGACTAATGTCAGTCACAGGATGGTAGACAATGCCTTTTTGGATGGCTGGTTTTGGGAATGGAATTTTTAACAAGGCAAAAGTTTTGCTTGAAAAAAGAACCAAGCAAATAATGAATAATATTATTTTGGCATTCAGTGCTGACGCACGGGGGATGTGTTGTTTTAGGGTTTTCATAATGAACATCCTTGTTCTGTTGTTTTTTGTTAATCGTTATTTTTAACGATGAAAAACAAAATTATAGACTACAATTTGTATTAAAGGATCATTTTCCTCAATTTTTCTGTTGATCTGCGGGTGAGCATGTCAACAATAGAATTTAGGATCATCAACCTAGATCCAGCAGTTTGGCGCTCTTACTCCGCGTCTCGATTGTGGATTCTAAAATCAAGGATTGATATGAAAAATTTAGGGTTTGTTTTGCTGTGTTTGTGTGTTTCAGTGAGTGTTTTTGCTGGCAAACGACGTTGTAAGGTTTTATTTGATAAAATGCATGGCATTCAAGTACAACAGCGTAATGGTTATTCAGTTAAAAAAGGCATTAGTCTACAAAAACGAGCGGATAACGCACAAGTTAAGTGGTGGCGATGTGAAAACACCCTGAATAAAGGTTATGTGGGTAAGAAGAAAGCGAGCTCAAGAAAGAAGAATAAGCGAAAAATAAAAATTACAAAATCTTCCTCAATAAAAATAAACAAACGAGTAAAACCCGTATTTTCTGATGCCAAAATCGTAGTGATCAAAAGTCGTTTTCATGGGCTAAAGCAGCAAGCTTGGTTAGATTATTATCAACAACCTGAGCGTTGCCGACATCCTAAAAATAGCCAAGTGTTTGCTTTTTGTGTTGAGAACCGAATGCAGCAGCAACAAAAATTTGCACGGCAATATTAAGTGTTATTATGCTAGCTTGGTATTAAGGGCTTTAGTCTTACGAGTGTAGTTTTTTTTACCAAGATTATATTGTTGCACCACAATATCAATTGTTTCTTGACAATATTCACGTAAGCCACTTAAAAGCATGTGTTTTTTACCATGACCAATCACTTCATTATCGGCGAGCAAATCAAATTCTAGCCAAGCATCACCACGTTTTCCGTCAATAGTTAAACTGGTTTGTGCAAGCCGTAAACTGATCTGTCCAACATCAAATCGCTTTATATCAATAGACATGCTTTGGTACATTACCATGGGACGGGCTGGATTGATCATGACATTATTTTCTGCCATTAATTTAACTAAAATATGCGGAAAAGTATGCCCTGAAAATTCAACATAAGCTTTAGTCAGTGATTCGATCAAAGCGCTATTGGTTGAATGTTCACCGGCAACAGAAATTTGTAGGTATTCTTTATTGTTGTCATCAACAATCGCAGCACTATGGTTAATTTTATCGGGAAAATTTAAGTTTACATTGTCAGTGACCATACCAGAAAAGGTGAAACTCATTTTTTTATTTAGACCAGATTTAGCTAAGATCACTGAAAAAAGTAAGTCGCCGGGTACACAAAAGCGTTTAGCATCTATGTCATGTAAGGGGTTGAAATCATCTGCAATTTTTTTAGCAAAATCACTTGCTTGTTGCCTAGTAAAACGGACTTGATTATTAACATTGCTAAAATAATTTTCAATGAACATGAAACCTACTACTCGATATTTTAAATTACAAGGCACACATTCTAGCAGTTATAGGGTTAAAAATCGAAATCTATGGAGCTAAGCAGACCAGTAAAATTAAATAGAGGGCAAAAATAAAGCCAGTATGTAGTGTTACCATGCTTAATCATGCAATATCTGCCCATTCATATTGCTTAACCAGTGCTTCTTTTACCGTTTTTTTTAATTGTTTTAGTTGGTATTCACGGCGACTTGCACTTTGACGGCTAGAATGTTTTTCGACATAGACCAAAGCAACGGGTCGACGTACTCGAGTATATTTTGCGCCTAATTTGTTTGAGCCATTATGCTCCGCGACTCTTCGCGTTAAATCGGTGGTGATACCGCCATATAAACTATTGTCAGCGCAACGAACAAAATAGGTAAACCAATCGGATGACATTTATTTCTCACGTTATTATTGAATTTAGTTTTTATACTATGCATGATTAATGAATTGTATTCAAAAAATAGCGTGAGATATTATGCCAGCAACAGAATTTGGATCATTGCGTAAAATGGTGACGCAATTAGATCCACAAGGGTTAGTTCACTACCAATTACCAATAGGTGATCGTTTATTATCAATGAATGAACTGATTGGTAAAACCGTTACCTTGTGTTTTAACGGTGTTATAAATTGTCAACATTGTGGTAGAAAAACGAAAAAAAGTTATGCGCAAGGTTTTTGTTTTCCCTGTATGCAAAAGTTAGCACAATGTGATCTGTGTATTTTAAAGCCGGAAACTTGTCATCATGCCGCGGGTACATGTCGAGAACCTGAGTGGGGAGAGCAGCATTGTATGGTGCCGCATTATGTTTATTTAGCCAATACCTCAGGGATAAAAGTGGGTATTACTCGTCATACTCAGCTACCAACGCGTTGGATCGACCAAGGGGCAACACAAGCACTACCTATTTTCAAAGTGAGTACTCGCTTACAATCTGGATTGGTTGAAATAGCCTTAGCTAAATTTATTGCCGATAAAACTAATTGGCGTACCATGCTTAAAGGCAATGCAAAACCCGTTGATTTAGTTAATTTGGCGCAAGAATTATGCCCGCAAATATCGCAACGACTTGAGCAGATCAGGCTGACTTATGGTGAACATTCAGTGCTTGCTTTAGGGTCGAATGTTACAAATATTAACTATCCAATCCAACATTTTTTAACTAAAATTAGCACCTTTAATTTTGATAAAAGTCCGATTATTTCAGCTTTGTTGGTAGGAATTAAAGGGCAATACTTGATATTTGACGAAGGCGTGTTAAATATTAGAAAATTTACTTCGTATCAGGTCAGTGTTGACTATAATTAAACTAATACCTTTAAATTGCGATAAAATATTAATTATGAATGCTAGAGAATATGCAGAAAAAGCGAGTGATATTTTTGTTTTATCTGATTCGTTTCTGCGAATTAAAGAATTACTAGATGATGACGCGGCAACCATTGACGATATTGCCGATGTTATCTTGCTAGATCCGGCCTTAACCGCCGCTATATTGAAATTATCCAATAGCTCGTTTTTTAACTATCCCGGCAAAATAGACACTATTTCAAAGGCAATGTTGGTGTTAGGGATCACTGAAGTATACAACTTAGTGATTGCTTATTTCACCACCAAAGCCTTTAGTAAATTAGTAGCGGATGCCGATTTTTTTAATACTTTTTGGGAGCGTAGTGTTGACTGTGCGTTATTAATAAAGTTTTTTGGTTCCCGGTTACAAATCCAGAATGCTGAACGGTTATTTGTCTTAGGTTTGTTACATAATTTGGGCGAATTAGTAGTACAGCAGTTGAATCCAGAAAAAATAGCCGACTGCCAAAGTCATCGTGTAGATCTGTTACCATGGCAAAAACAAAGGCAAACACTCAACTTTACTTTTGGTGAATGCTCCGCAGAGTTGATGCGTTTTTGGCG
>CAZVPC010000077.1:0-7713 GCA_964629005.1 uncultured Pseudoalteromonadaceae bacterium
AGTTGTTAAGATTTCTGCAAGATTTTACCTATCGACGGGTTGGTGGAAGTCGTGAATTAAAAGCAAATGTGCGTATTGTTAGTGCAAGCCATCAAAATTTACTTGAATTAGTTGAGCAAAAACGCTTTCGAGAAGACTTATTCTATCGCATCAATGTGTTAAATATTAATTTACCGCCATTAAGAGATCGTAAAGAAGATTTAAATGCACTTGCTTGTTGTTTTGTTAGTGAAGCATGTTTGCAAACTAATCAAAAAAATATTGTGTTGTCAGAATCAGCATCATTGGCGTTGCAAAATTATGACTGGCCAGGAAATATTCGACAATTACAAAATATTTTATTTAGTGTTGTTGCCCTAGCTTCGCAAGATATTATTACCGCTAAAGAAATAGAAACGCTATTGGCTCAGCAATCATTAGTTTCGTTGCATTCAATTGAGTATAATAACATTGATGAAATTAGTGATTGGTCAAGCGCACAAGCTTGTTTTGAAAAAAAATTATTAAATCAGCTTTATCCTTTATATCCAACAACACGAAAATTAGCGCAACGTCTGCAGGTTTCGCATAATAAAATTGCGATGAAATTGCGGAAGCATGGTTTTTAATTTAACTAAAAAAGCTGGCAAATAAATGGCCAGCTTTTTTATTATATTTGTACTTATGATGTTAGTTGTGTTTTTCAGCTACACCTTCGTGAGCTGCGGTAACCGATAGTTCTTCTTCGAGTTTTTCATCTATAGTTTGGTGTTTAGCATCCTCGGCACCATGCATCCAATCAATTAATTTCTCGCGCACCATAAATAAAATAGCTCCTGAAATAAATGAAGCAATAACAACGCCACCGAAAGCTTCAATAGGGCCAGTTTTACCAACCAGTTTACCTACTTCTGCCGCAGCATAATTACCAACACCTGAAAAGAAAAACCACATTCCCATCATTAATGATAAATATCGCATTGGTGCAAGTTTAGTAACCATAGATAAACCGATAGGAGATAAACAAAGTTCACCAATGGTATGGAAAAAATAAGCGCCCACAAGCCATAATACATTTGCTTTGGTTGCGTTTGAGTCACCAATTTGAAATGCTGCACCAACCATACATAAAAAACCTATCCCGAGAAATAAAAACGCTAAGCTAAATTTAACAGTAGAATTAGGCTCTTTATCTCCCATTTTAATCCACGTAGAAGCAAAGATAGGGGCTAATATGATAATGAACAGTGGATTAACAGATTGCAGCCAACTGGCAGGCATTTCCCAGCCAAAAAACACTAAATCAGTTTGATTTTTAGCAAATAAGTTCATTGAACCTGCTGCTTGCTCAAAACCCATCCAAAAAACAATTGTAAAAAAACTCATAATTAAAATGACTTTAATTCGATCTCTCTCTTCTTGAGTTAGTGGCTTAGTGACCCCTGAAGATTGCTTTTTAGATAATTTGGCGGAAGGCTCTCTACCCAAATCACCTAAATATTTTTGTGAGGCAACGAGTTGTAAAATAACACCTAACAACATGCCGAAGCCAGCCGCAATAAAACCATACTGATAATCGACTTTTTCTGCGATAGTACCCACGACAAAATAACCAAGAATAGAGCCTAAATTAATACCCATATAAAAAATAGTAAAAGCGCCATCGCGGCGATGATCGCCATCTTCATATAAGTCACCCACCATAGTAGATACATTAGGTTTGAAAAATCCGTTACCGATGATAAGTAGTCCCAAGCCGAGAAACAAAAACTCTTTTTCAAAACCAGGAATCAACGCGTGAGGTGTTCCCAATGCAAATTGGCCTAACATCATGATAATGCCGCCAATAATAATAGCTTTGCGCTGCCCGATAACATTATCAGCTAGCCAACCACCTAGCACGGGGGTAATATAAACGAGAAAAGCATAAGTGCCTAAATAGCTTAATGCATTGGTTTGTAGCTCAGTAGACGACATTTGATCCCAACCCATTGTTAAGGCTGTCGCTGCTTGTGTTAAATATAAAACGAGTATTCCACGTAAACCATAGTAACTCATGCGTTCCCACATTTCGGTACCAAATAAGAGGAAGAGTCCTTTAGGGTGGCCTAAAAATTCACCCGTACTAGGTTTATTCATATAATTATCCTTTTCCAAAAACGATTGCGAGGCTTATACTCATGATACTTCAAAATGTCTCGCTGAAACGAGTATTTCGAGGTGACATGTGTATATATGTAAGCCAAAAAAAGACACTGAAACTTGCGTGTTTAAGTGGCTTAGGTATATCTGCTCAAAAGATTATTTGTTATTAAATGCGATTATTTTACTTTGTGTTCGCATCTTGATTTGAGCATAACTAGGCGCTTTTATACCCTATGCTTATAGTGAAAGGCAAGTACTGCGCGTGAAAAGTGCAGTGTTTAACTGTAAATTCGGTGAAAGCCGCTTTATTGGTAAGTATTATGCTGATAGACTTTAGCACTATCGTTTAGCCCTAGTCTTTCAATCAAGTTATTGGTGGTGTAAGCGAGGATTATTAATGGAAAATAGTTTAATAAAATGAGTTTAATAAAAAAAATATTAGTGCTTGTCGTTACTTTTAATGTCGCTTTTTTTTCACAAGCTGCTCAAGTTAGTCAGCAACAAATTGAGCAATTCAAAAGATTACCTGTAGCGCAACAACAAGCTATGGCCAAAAGTATGGGTATTGACATCAACTCATTTAAGAGTCAAATATCTTCGTCTACTCGCGCTGCAACGACATTATTGAATACGCCTAATAATGTCGTTTATCCCCGTGGTACCCAATTTGATGCAGCAGGTAACCCCATTGTCACTGAGGGGCTGCTTCCGATTAAACAAGGTGTTGCGTCAAAAGAGCCTCAACCTTTTGGTTATGACGTTTTTGCGAATGCGCCAGCAACGTTTGCTCCCAATTTAGATATTGCCGTTCCCGAAGGACATATCATTGGCAGTGGTGATCAACTTATTGTACAAATTTTTGGTAAGGAAAATTATGATTATCAGTTGACTGTGAGTAGGGAAGGGCAAGTTGTAATTCCAACACTGGGAGCCTTTAGTCTTGCCGGTTTGTCATTTGCTGAAATGAAGTTATTGTTAAAAAAACAAATAAAAAAACGTATTATTGGTGTTGATGTGGTGATCAGCCTTGCAAAATTACGCTCTATTCGTGTTTTTGTTTTAGGTGATGCTTATAAGCCTGGTCCTTACATGTTAAGTTCGTTAGCAACAATCACCCATGCTTTGTTTGCTTCGGGAGGAATTAATAACATTGGTTCCTTAAGAAATATTCAGTTAAAACGTGCGGGTAAGCTGATTAAAACACTCGATCTTTATGATTTGTTAATTCGTGGTGATTCTTCAGATGACGTTTCCTTGCAATCGGGAGATGTGGTTTTTATTGCCCCGAAAGGTAAAACGGTAACGGTGAATGGTCAGGTTCGTCGGCCTGCTATTTATGAATTGGCAAATCAAGAAAGTTTTAATGATGTGATTAAAATGGCTGGAGGTTTATTACCATCGGCTTACTCAAAAGCAACGATTGTGGAGCGTTATAATCAAAGTGATTTACGTTCAATCTTGAATATTGACTTAGCTAATAAAAAACAATCTTCAGCTAAAGTTCGTGCGGGTGACTATATTCGAGTGATGGAAACGGCTGAAACGTTTGATCAATCAATCACCGTTATTGGTGCAGCGACAAGACCGGGTAATTATCAATGGCATCATGGACAAAAAATCACTGATTTATTGCCAAATGTGAGTACCCACTTATTAAAAAATGCCGATTTACATTATAGTCTGCTTGTTCGCGAAATTGATGCGGCTCGTAATATTGAAGTTTATCAATTTTCTTTGGCGGATATTATTAGTGATAAAAATTCAGCCCATAATTTAGTGTTGAACCCTCGAGATAAAATTATTGTTTTTTCTAATGTTGCCAAAATAAGTGAAGAAAAATTATCATTAGATGCTTTGGCATACACTCAACAAGACTTGTTTGAGAAAGAAAAAATACAAGCACAAGAAAAATATCAACAACAATTATTCTGGAAAAAATTTGGTACTAAAAATTCTCAATATCAAACCGATGATAGTGAGAGCGATAAAAAAAATAACGAATTAATTAATCAGTCAATTGCTCAAATTACTGGTGGTAAGCTGGATGAAAAACTCGATATTAGAGAATTGGGTTTGTTTTCTCGTCAGCGCCTGCTCTTACCGATCATTACCCAATTAAAACGTCAAGGTTCAGCTGGACAACCTATTCAAGTTGTTGAAGTAGACGGTCAAGTAAAGTTTCCCAGTATCTATCCGTTAGCTAAAAATGGACGAGTGAGTGATTTAGTTGCCGCAGCAGGTGGTGTAACAGAATCAGCCTATTTAGTGCGTTCTGAAATTACTCGTAACATCGTAACAGCAGTTGGTGCTGAAAAAGAACCACTAAGCATTAACCTAGGTAAAGCGTTACATGGCGACCGTGAGGATAATATTTTATTACAAAGTAAAGACCGTTTGAATATTCATAAAATTCCTGCATGGAGTGAAAACTATATTGTTGAATTACGTGGCGAATTTGTTTTTCCTGGTAAATACACTATCCGGCGTGGTGAAACCTTATCTGAATTGATTGAAAAAGCGGGTGGTTTAACTCAGTTTGCTTATATTGAAGGTTCAGTTTTTTCCCGTAAAAAATTGAAACGTCTCGAACGACAAAATTTAATCAAATTAACTACTGATTTACGTACCGAAATAGCATCTAAATCACTAACCAGCACTACTACTTCTATCTCTTATACTGAAGCTAAATTATTATTAAATGACTTGACTAAGGTCACCCCTGTTGGACGTTTAGTGATAAATCTGCCTAAAGTTTTAAAGGTGAATGACTATGATATTATGCTTGATGATGGCGATGTTCTGTATATTCCAAGTAAGAAAAATTCAGTGAATGTTATTGGTCAAGTACAAGTGACTTCTTCGCATGTTTTTGAGCCAAATTTAACCGCAGAAGATTATATCGCGCTCAGTGGAGGAGTAAAAAAACGTGCCGATGAAGATCGTATTTATGTTATTTCTGCTAACGGTAGCATTAAAATTGCTGCGCAGAGTAATTGGTTTTCAAGTGATAGTGATAATTCAATGAAACCGGGTGATACGGTAGTGGTGCCCTTAAACTCTGAATTTATGAATAATCTCACTTTATGGTCGACAGCAACGCAAATTATTTATAACAGTGCGGTTGCTATTGCGGCCATTAGTCGAATTTAGCTATAGTAAGGTTTAATAAAAAGGGATCTCAATGAAAGTAACAGTTTTTGGTGTTGGATATGTTGGTTTAGTACAAGCGGCTGTTTTGGCTTCCGTAGGCCATGAAGTTATTTGTGTTGATGTTGATGAAGTCAAGGTGGCCAATTTAAACAACGGTTGTATTCCTATTTATGAACCGGGATTAACCCCTTTGGTAGAAGAAAGTTATAAAAATGGTTTGTTACAATTTACCACTAACGCACAACTCGGGGTTGAGCACGGACAAATTCAATTTATCGCTGTTGGTACACCACCAGATGAAGACGGCTCTGCCGATTTAAAGTATGTATTAGCCGTTGCAAAAACTATTGCTACTTATATGGTTGATCCAAAAATTATTGTAGATAAGTCAACGGTACCGGTTGGCACCGCTGATAAAGTTAAAACTCATATTACCAACGTGTTGGCGCAACGTGGTCAAAAAATTCATTTTGATGTGGTTTCTAATCCTGAATTCTTAAAAGAAGGTGCCGCAATTAACGACTGCATGAAACCTGATCGTATTGTTGTTGGTACGGATAACGAAGCGGTTCATCAATCGATGCGTGAACTTTATGCGCCGTTTAATCGTAATCATGATCGGATGATTTTTATGGACATTCGCTCCGCCGAGTTAACTAAATATGCCGCTAATTGTATGCTTGCGACTAAAATTAGTTTTATGAATGAAATGTCTCATTTGGCTGAATTGTTAGGTGCCGATATTGAAGCCGTTCGTCATGGTATTGGTTCCGATTCAAGAATAGGCTATCAGTTTATTTATCCTGGCTGTGGTTATGGGGGTTCCTGTTTTCCTAAAGATGTGCAAGCATTGATTAAAACAGCTCATGGAATTGATTATAAACCCGCTTTATTAGAGGCGGTTGAAACCGTTAATTATGCACAGAAACAAAAGCTGTTTAAACATTTGTATAATCATTTTAATGGCCAACTAAAAAATAAAAAAATTGCGATATGGGGACTTGCCTTTAAGCCGAAAACGGATGATATGCGTGAGGCTTCAGCGCGTGTATTAATGGAGTCATTATGGCAAGTGGGTGCTAGTGTGCAAGCTTATGATCCTGAGGCGATGGAAGAATGCCAAAGAATTTACGGTGCACGAGACGATCTAGCTTTGATGGGAACCAAAGAGTCCGCATTAAAAGGTGCTGATGCGTTGGTTATTTGTACTGAGTGGAGTCAGTTTAGAGCACCAGATTTTGATTTGATTGCCAGTATACTTGTCAATAAGGTGATTGTAGATGGTCGCAATTTATTTGATCCTGCCTTATTGAAACAACGTGGATTTACTTACTATGCTATGGGGCGTGGCGACAGTGTAAGAGCATCATAATTGGTTTGTTTAAATCATTAACTCTGAGAATTAAAAGCAACCTATCAAAGGAATATTATGACAAAAACGATTAAAAAAGCGGTAATTCCTGTTGCCGGTCTAGGTACTCGCATGTTACCGGCAACCAAAGCTATTCCTAAAGAAATGTTACCGATTGTTGATAAACCTTTGATCCAGTATATTGTTAATGAATGTGTTGATGCCGGTATCACTGAAATTATATTAGTGACCCATTCATCAAAAAATGCCATTGAAAATCATTTTGACAAATCATTTGAGTTAGAAACCACGTTAGAAAAACGGGTTAAAAGACAATTGCTTGATGATATTAAAGCCATTTGCCCTAAACATGTCACTATTATGCACGTTAGACAAGGGGAAGCGAAAGGCTTAGGCCATGCGGTATTGAAGGCTCGCCCTATTGTTGGTGATGAACCTTTTGTAGTGGTATTACCCGATGTAATTTTAGACGATGCCTGCGCCAATCTAAAAACAGAAAATATGGCAGCGATGCTATCGCGTTTTCAGAAAACAGGCCACAGTCAAATTATGGTTGAACCGGTGGCAATGGAATTAGTTGATCAATATGGTGTGGCTGATTGTGAAGGTCATCAGTTGGTTGCGGGAGAATCAAAAGTCATGACCGCGGTAGTAGAAAAGCCAGCTGTTGATGAGGCACCATCAAATTTAGCCGTTGTCGGTCGTTATGTTTTATCCGCACAGATTTGGGATCTGTTAGAATTTACCCCGCCGGGAGCAGGTGACGAGATCCAATTAACTGACGCCATTGCTAGCTTGATGAAAGTGGAAACAGTCGAAGCGTTTCATATGACAGGAAAATCCCATGACTGTGGTTCAAAGTTAGGTTATATGAAGGCCAATGTTGAGTATTGTCTTCGTCATCCTGACTTAGCAGATGACTTTAAAGCATACCTTAAAGAGTTATTAGTTTAATAAACAAACGTGATCAAAGTCTGGTTGTTATATTAATGAAAGGGAATTGTTTGTGAATGAATTGTTTGTGAATGAATTGTTTGTGAATGAATTGATAAGTAAACTGGCGAAAC
>CAZVPC010000077.1:7813-12577 GCA_964629005.1 uncultured Pseudoalteromonadaceae bacterium
GAATTGTTTGTGAATGAATTGTTTGTGAATGAATTGATAAGTAAACTGGCGAAACAAGTTACTGGGCGTAATATTTGCGATCTGTTTATTGGTAGTTCTAGTGATGATACTTCTAGTGATGATAGTTCTCGTGTTGAGAAGTTTTCAGCCGCCGCTGCGGGTTTATATCTCGATTATTCTAAGCAAAATATCAGTGAAACGGAATTAACTGAACTGATAAAATGGTCTGAGCAATTAAATCTTACTGAAAAAATTCAAGCGATGTTTTCCGGTGTTAAAATTAATAACACCGAAAACAGAGCGGTATTACATACCTTGCTTAGAGCACCTGAAGAGCAACAGCAACGCGTTTCAGCAGCGGATGCCAGTGAAATTAAATCAGCCAATCAGCAAATGGCAACCCTCGTTAACGATGTCAGGCAAGGTTATAGGCTTGGTATCACCGGCAAGTGTTTTACCGATGTTTTGGCGATAGGTATTGGGGGTTCTTTCTATGGTATTAAAGTGGGCTTATCCGCGCTTCAACCCTATTGTAAAACGGGCTTAAAGGTTCATGTTTTAGCGAATATTGATGGTGCAGCCGTTGCCGAAAAGCTTGCGTTGATAAACGCTGAAACGACCTTGGTGGTGGTTATATCTAAAACCTTTACTACCCAAGAGACCTTATTAAATGCTTGTGCTGTAAAAAATTGGATGTTAGCCGCCTTTCCGCAAACAGATATTATGGCTCAACAATGGTATGCAATTAGTACTAATATAGTTAAAGCAACAGCGTTTGGCATTCAAAAAGAAAATATTCTACCCATGTGGGACTGGGTAGGTGGGCGTTTTTCCGTGTGGTCTGCGGTAGGTTTGCCATTAGCGTTAGCAATAGGGATGAAGCATTTTAATGCTTTTAAACGTGGGGCACAGCACATGGATGAGCATTTTAAAACGGCACCGGCACGTAATAACATGCCAATTTTAATGGCGCTAATCGGTATTTGGAATCGTAATTTTTTAAATTATTCTGCGCTAGCAATATTACCTTATGATCATGCACTTAGAGCATTACCTGGCTATTTACAACAAACAGATATGGAAAGTAATGGTAAGTCAGTGTCGACTACAGGCGAAAAATTGACTTACTCAACGGCGCCAATTGTTTTTGGCCAAGAAGGAACTAATGCACAACATGCTTTTATGCAGTTGATGCATCAAAGTGATGAAATTATTCCGACTGATTTTATTGTGGCATTACAAGGAACTAGCCATTATAAAACCCATCATCAAGTGCTGTTTGCCAATTGTCTTGCACAATCAGAAGCGTTAATGCAAGGCAAAACGCTAGCTCAAGCTCGGGCGGAATTACTTGAGCAAGGTATGAGCGCTCAACAAACCGATGTGTTAGCCGCGCATAAAACCATGAAAGGCAATACCCCCAGTAATACCTTAGTTTTATCTAAACTTGAACCCTCATCGTTAGGTGCTTTATTAGCCTTATATGAACATAAAATATTGGTGCAAGGTCTTATCTGGCAAGTGAATTCATTTGATCAATGGGGTGTTGAATTGGGTAAAAAGCTGGGTGAGCAAGTATTAAAAGTGATGAATGGTGAGCAAAGTGCTCATTTGTCGCCCTCTAGTCAAGCCTTAATTGCTCGTTATAACAGTGCTGAGTAGCTTTAATTCAATTGTTATTATTGTTATTAGTTGTTAATTGTATATTTCTTTTTGATATAAGTGGGTCATTTCTTATATGGAAAAGCAAACCTTAATGTGGCATTATCTTGCCATATAAATAAAAGTTCATCATGTAGAGTTTTATAATGAAATTAACACATTTACAAAAATTAGAAGCGGAATCAATCCATATTATGCGGGAAGTCGCCGCTGAGTTTGATAATCCAGTAATGCTTTATTCTGTGGGTAAAGATTCAGCCGTTTTATTACATTTGGCTCGTAAAGCGTTTGCACCCGGTAAAATTCCTTTTCCTTTATTGCATGTTGATACTAATTGGAAATTCAAGGAAATGATCGCCTTTCGCGATAAAATGGCGAAAAAATACGAGTTTGAATTATTAGTTCATAAAAATCCCGACGGTATAAAAATGGGCATTGGTCCATTTACTCACGGCAGTGCCAAACATACTGACATCATGAAAACTCAAGGCTTAAAACAAGCACTTAATAAATATGGTTTTGATGCCGCTTTTGGTGGTGCGCGCCGTGATGAAGAAAAATCGCGTGCTAAAGAACGCGTTTATTCATTTCGGGACAGTAACCACCGTTGGGATCCAAAATGTCAACGACCGGAATTATGGAATATTTATAATGGTAAGGTAAACAAGGGCGAAAGTATTCGCGTATTCCCCTTGTCAAATTGGACAGAGTTAGATATTTGGCAATATATTTATTTAGAAGGCATTGATATTGTGCCTCTTTATTTAGCTGCCGAACGTCCTGTGGTTGAACGAGATGGCACTTTGATCATGGTTGATGATGATCGTATGCCAATTGGTAAAGATGAAAAAGTAGAAATGAAAAAAGTACGTTTTCGTACCTTAGGCTGTTATCCATTAACCGGCGCGGTTGAATCTGAAGCGGCTACCTTACCTGAAATAATACAGGAAATGTTATTAACTAAAACCTCTGAGCGTCAAGGACGAGTCATTGATCATGATTCAACCGGTTCTATGGAGAAGAAAAAAATGGAAGGCTACTTCTAACCTAAATTTTTTAAGCAAAGCTTTAAACCATTTTTTCAATGATTAAAATTTAACAACATTTTCCAAGGACAATTTATGAGCCACCAATCAGAATTAATCGAATCAGATATTCAAGCTTATTTAAAACAACATGAAAACAAAGAATTAGTTCGCTTTTTTACTTGTGGTAGTGTCGATGATGGTAAAAGTACCTTAATAGGTCGTTTATTGCATGATTCAAAAATGATCTTTGAAGATCAATTAGCGGCAATCACCCAAGACAGCAAAAAATCGGGTACTACTGGTGATGAGGTCGATTTAGCCTTGTTGGTTGATGGTTTGCAATCAGAGCGCGAACAAGGCATTACTATTGATGTTGCTTATCGTTATTTTTCTACTGACACTCGTAAATTCATTATCGCCGACACTCCCGGTCATGAGCAATATACCCGTAATATGGCCACTGGTGCGTCTACCTGTGATCTTGCTATTATTTTGATTGATGCGCGTCGTGGTGTGCAAGTGCAAACGCGTCGTCATTCTTTTATTTGTTCACTACTGGGGATTAAACATGTACTGGTCGCCGTTAATAAAATGGATTTGGTTGATTACAGTCAAGAAACCTATCAGAAGATCAAAAAAGAATACCGTGAATTTGCTGAGCAGCTTGGCTTTGACGATGTTCGTTTTGTGCCAATTTCTGCGTTAAAGGGTGATAATGTGGTTGAAGAATCACAAGCAATGCTTTGGTATCCAGGTGCAACTTTGATGAAGTTATTAAATACCATTAAAGTTGATGTTGCTGAAGCGTTTACTGAATTTCGCTTTCAGGTACAGTATGTCAATCGACCCAATTTAGATTTTCGTGGTTATACCGGCACCGTTGCTGCCGGTAATATTCGCAAAGGTGACACCATTGTTGCCCTACCTTCAGGCAAAGAAAGCACCATTAAAGCCATCGTAACCTTTGACGGTGAATTAGAGCGCGCTGAAAAAGGCATGGCAGTAACGCTAACACTGAGTGATGAAATTGATATTAGCCGTGGTGAGATGATTGTTAAAAAGGGCAATTTGCCGCATTCATCGAAAGAATTTAATGCTAGCGTTGTTTGGATGCACGAAGAAGGGCTTGAGGCGGGTCGTGAATATTTTATCAAACACGGCAGTAAAATGACTACCGGCCACGTCAGTAATATTGATAGTAAAATTAATGTTAATACGCTAGAAAAAAGTGCTACCGCGCAACTTAACTTAAATGAAATTGGGCTGGTTAATTTTAAAGTCAGCGAAACATTACATTTTGATGCCTATGCAAACAACCGTGAAACTGGTGCTTTTATAATTATTGATCGTATTTCAAACCTTACTGTGGGAGCGGGAATGATCAATGGCAGCCTTGATGAGCAAAAAGTGCAAGACTTTTCAGCCTTTGAAACAGAATTTAACGCTTTAGTCCGTAAGCATTTTCCCCATTGGGGCGCGCGCGATATTAGTAAGTTGTTAGCTAAATAGCTTAATAAACTAACGTAATAAAATAAGAGCTCATTATGGCATGGTCGCAATGGTTAATGGTGTTGATATTTATAGCAACTTTTGTAGGTTTGCTTAAATATCAACAAGTACCTGAACGGGTATTTGCTTTAGCAAGTCTTGCCTGTTTGGCCTTGTCATTTGTTAACTCAACAGAGCTTTTACATAATGCGGTAAATCCGGGCTTAGTTACTTTAATCTTACTGATATTAATTTCCTTTGTTTTTGAGCGTACAAGCTTATTACGCAAAATATCAACAGCTTTGTTTAATGGCTCGATATTTAAATCTACCGTGAAAATTTTATTAAGCACGGCGCTGTTTTCCGCTTTAATGAGCAATACCGCAGTGGTTGCTACCTTGATCAGTACGGTTAAAAACAATCGTTTGATCAACCCTGGTAAATTATTACTACCACTTTCATTTGCCGCTATTTTAGGTGGCACACTGACCTTAATTGGCACTTCGACTAATTTAATTATTAATAGTATGTTAATCGAGCAAACCAATGCTGGCTTAGCTTTTTTCGACTTTACCTTGATCGGTGC
>CAZVPC010000078.1:0-12523 GCA_964629005.1 uncultured Pseudoalteromonadaceae bacterium
GTTTAACCTTCCTCTTCATCAATTAGGTCATTAATACATTGATGAATTGCTCTTTTGGTTACGAAGTGAGATTTTAATTGAGCTTTAAATTCATCTTTATTAACCATACCGTCTTCATCACTGTCCATATTGCCAAATACAGTGGTGACCTTCGCCATTTTGGCCGCTTGTAACTCAGCCAAGTCAACAAAACCATCGACTGAAGTATCAATAGCCGCAAATTTATCAGCGACCGGTAAGAATTGTTCAGCATCAGGAACGACAATGTTTTCATTACCCGTTTCTGCTTTCAAATCAGTAACGCACTGAACTATTTCATCAGCAATGCCTGACAAGTCAAAATGCTCACCCCGACGATTTTTTTGAAATTCAGCTAATGACAACAAACCATCTTGATCACTATCTTTATAAGTAAATATTTTTTCAACTTTAGCGTTAATTGGCGTAGTCATTTCATCAAGAGACAAAACACCATCACCATTCATATCTAAGCGATTAAACATCTTTATGCCACGCATTCTATCTCGATTACCACCCTGTCTATCGTGGTGATCACCGCGTCTTTCATGTTGTTGTCCATCACGACCGCCTCGGTCATTACCATTTCGGTCACCCGCTATTGCTTGAGGAATAAAAATAGTGGCTGCGATAACACTCGCGATTAAGGTGATATTTACTTGTTTGATCATTGTTGTCATGTTGAACTCCTAAAGGAAATTATGTGGTTTCAAAGATTAAAACGCCGCTAACTTCATTTGGTTGACAACAGTCAAAAAAATAATTTTAAATTAAAATTTGATCGGTAACACATTAGTCGATTTTACTTCTTCCATCACCACATAAGTTCTACTTTCACTTACTGCAGGCAATCTCAATAACGTATCACCCAATAAATTACGGTAGGCTGCCATGTCGGCAACACGAGTTTTCAACAAGAAATCGAAATCGCCAGAAACCAAATGACATTCTTGAATAACGTCAAGATCATGCACTGCTTTAGAAAAATCGTTAAAAACATCAGGACTGGTTTTTGTTAACGTTATTTCAACTAGTACCAGCAATGCTGCATCGAGTTTTTCAGGATTCAGTATCGCTTGGTAACCAGTAATATAATTATCTTTTTCAAGGCGTTTTACTCTCTCTAAACAAGGTGTTGGGCTTAAACCAACACGTCTCGCTAATTCAACATTGGCAAGTCGTCCATTGTTTTGTAACTCAACTAAAATATTACGATCGATCCGATCTAACGGTTTAATTGCTTGCAAAGCCACAATATTTTACTCTGTAAATTATAAATATTTAGAGATTATATGCTGCTCAGGTTAAAAATACGACAGGTTATTTTGACAAAAGCACAATATACTAGCTGAAAATATTTAATGAGGATTTATCTATGATTATTGGTGTACCTAAAGAAATAAAAAACCATGAATACCGTGTTGGTATGGTTCCAGCGAGTGTTCGTGAATTAATTAACCACGGTCATCAAGTTTTTGTTGAAAGCAATGCTGGTTCAGGTATTGGTTTTAGTGATCAAGATTATATCAATATTGGTGCTGAAATTTTAATAAGCGCAAGTGAAATTTTTGCCAAAGCCGACATGATTGTTAAAGTAAAAGAACCGCAAGCGGTTGAGCGTGCCATGTTGCGTGAAGGTCAAATTTTATTTACTTACTTACATTTGGCTCCTGATTTAGCACAAACCGAAGACTTGATCAAAAGTAAAGCCGTGTGTATTGCTTATGAAACGGTAACCGACGATTTTGGTGCCCTACCGCTATTAGCACCAATGTCAGAAGTTGCAGGTCGTATGTCTATTCAAGCAGGCGCACAAGCATTAGAGAAATCGAATGCAGGTCGTGGCATGTTACTTGGAGGCGTTCCTGGTGTTGAACCTGCCAAAGTTGTTATTATCGGCGGTGGCATGGTCGGTAATAACGCGGCTAAAATGGCCGTAGGCATGGGTGCTGAAGTGGTTATTTTAGACCGCAACACCAATGTATTACGTCGTTTGGATGATATTTATGGTAATAAAATCAAAGCCATTTACTCTACAACTGATGCTTTAGAAAAACACGTTTTAGAGGCTGACCTAGTTATTGGTGGCGTATTGATCCCAGGTGCGGCTGCACCTAAATTAGTGACCAAAGAACACATCAAAAAGATGAAAGCGGGCTCAGCTATTGTTGATGTTGCGATTGACCAAGGAGGTTGTATTGAAACTTCTCATGCCACCACCCATGCCGATCCAACGTTTATTGTTGACGATGTCGTGCATTATTGTGTTGCTAATATGCCGGGCGCGGTACCGCGTACATCAACCTTTGCTTTAAATAATGCAACCTTGCCTTATATTATTCAATTAGCAAATAAAGGTTATAAAAAAGCCTTGTTGGATAATAAGCATTTATTAAACGGTTTAAATGTGATCAATGGTCAAGTCACGTGTAAAAGTGTTGCCGACAACCTAGGTTTTGAATTTGTTGCACCTGAAACAACATTAGCTTAATTTTTTGCTTTAATTCACCGTAAATTTTACGGTGAAGTGTAAAATAAAACGCGCACTTTGGTCTAAGTGCGTTTTTTTTTGTCCCAAAGTTATTTTACCTACTTGAGTTATTTACTTAGAATCCCAATTATTGTAACTAATCGAGAATATTTTGGAGAACTTCATGAGTGATGCAAGACATTGCCCACTACTTATTTTAGGCTCTGGCCCTGCTGGTTACACTGCGGCTGTTTATGCGGCACGCGCAAATTTAAAGCCCGTAATGATCACTGGTATGCAACAAGGTGGGCAATTAACCACCACCACTGAGGTTGAAAATTGGCCGGGTGATGCCGATGACTTAACTGGGCCAGCACTGATGGAACGCATGCAAAAACATGCTGAAAAATTTGATACCGAAATCATTTTTGACCATATTAATGAGGTTGATTTTAGCAAACGTCCTTTTACACTCAAAGGTGATAGCAATGTTTATACTTGTGATGCACTAATTATTGCCACAGGCGCGTCAGCACAATATTTAGGATTACCTTCAGAAGAAGCCTTTATGGGGCGCGGGGTTTCAGCTTGTGCTACTTGCGATGGTTTCTTTTATAAAAATCAAAAAGTTGCCGTTGTTGGCGGTGGTAATACTGCCGTAGAAGAAGCCTTGTATTTAGCGAATATTGCCAGTGAAGTTCACTTGATTCATCGTCGTGATAGCTTTCGCTCTGAAAAAATATTAACCACACGATTAATGGACAAGGTTAAAAATGGCAATATTATCTTACACTTAGATCGTAATTTAGCTGAAGTTCTCGGCGATAGCATGGGCGTTACTGGTTTACGTTTAAAAGACACAAAATCAGAAGCAACTGAAAAACTTGAAGTCAATGGCGTATTTATTGCCATTGGTCATAAACCTAATACCGATATTTTTGCAGATCAACTTACCATGAAAAATGGCTATTTAACTATTGAAAGTGGTGCAAACGGTAATGCAACTCAAACCAGTGTTAAAGGTGTTTTTGCCGCTGGTGATGTTGCTGATCATATTTATCGTCAAGCGATCACGTCTGCGGGTGCTGGTTGTATGGCTGCACTCGATGCAGAACGCTTCTTAGATGCTAAAGATTAAAGCACAATAGTCCAGTATACAGAGCCGTACAAATGAGCCAGAGACTACCGCAGTTATCAACACAATCTCTGGCCTTTCCGCCACTTGACCATGCGTTGAGCGATCCTAATGGCTTACTCGCTATTGGTGGCGATTTATCACCGCAACGTTTGATTTCGGCTTATCAACAGGGCATATTTCCTTGGTTTAGCGATAACGATCCTCTGTTGTGGTGGTCTCCTGATCCCCGCGCTGTGATCCACATTGCTCAGTTAAAGATCAACCGTACACTCGCTAAATTTTTAAAAAAAACAACGTATCATGTAACACTTAATCATGATTTTTCTAGTGTTATTAACTATTGCAGTAATGCACCATTTCGCTCCGAAGCAACATGGATCTTGCCCGAAATGTTGCAAGCTTATCAAAATTTACATCAGTTAGGCATTGCCCACTCTATCGAAGTTTGGCATCAACAAGAGCTTGTCGGCGGCTTATACGGAATAGCTATCAATGGTTTTTTCTCAGGAGAATCAATGTTTTACAAAAAAAGCAATGCATCTAAAGTTGCTTTGATCTTTTTGTCAAAACATCTGAAAACGGCTGGCATTGAATTTATAGATTGCCAATTACTTAACCCCTTCCTTGCAACCATGGGTTGCATTGAAATACCCCGTGAAAACTTTGTTAAACTAAAAGATGAGGCACTTAACATTTCGTTAGCAAGTAACTTTTGGCATCCCCAAGAGTTGTCTTTTAAAACGATGTGATCATAGTGTTCATTTAAAAATATTTTTAAGGTCTTAAAAAATTAATGGCAATCAACTATCAATTTGGCATTAGCAAAGAGTTTCCTTGTAGTTACTTATCAGGAAAGTACGAAAAATTACTGATCGCGCTCGAAAAACAACTACAAACTCCTGATGGTTATTCATGGCTTTTATCACAAGGCTTTAGGCGTAGTGGTGAACAAGTGTATCGTCCTCATTGTCAAAATTGTCAGGCCTGCCAATCAATTAGAGTAATAACCGAGCAGTTTCTCCCCTCAAAAAGTCAAAAACGACTGTTAAAGAAAAATCAATATTTAACCATTAAAATACAAACTAAAGCACAAGATAATTATTTTGATCTATACAAAAAATATATTAACGCCATTCATGCTGATGGCGCGATGTATCCGCCAAACAAAGCACAATACAGCTCCTTTTTAGCCGCGGATCTTACCCCTCAACTTTTTATTGAAACATGGGACGATAACAAACTGATCTGCGTTGCTGTGACTGATGTACTCCCTGATGCATTATCAGCCGTTTACACTTTTTATCACCCTGATTATAAAAAATCAGCGTTGGGCATATCCTCAATACTTAAACAATTAGAAGTTTGTCAACAATATCAAAAACAATTTTTATATCTAGGTTATCAAATTGATGATTGTAAAAAAATGAACTACAAAAACCGTTATTTCCCCTATCAAATATTAAAAAAAAATACTTGGCATTTAATGCAACGCTAAAAAATTATGCGGCTTTGCTAAATTAATAACCGATGTTGCTTTACTTTAGTCGATGATTTGGGCATGATCTGCGCAGATTTTTATTTAATATTGATCTGGCTTACTCATCAGCAATGAAGGCAAACTTTTTTCAGATTGATATATCAGCAATTACAGAGGTCGAGCGCCCAATGGCGAAAGAAGAAAATATTGAAATGCAAGGAACGGTATTAGATACGTTACCTAATACTATGTTTCGAGTTGAATTAGAAAATGGTCATGTCGTTACGGCACATATTTCAGGAAAAATGCGTAAAAATTATATTCGTATTTTAACGGGCGACAAAGTAACGGTTGAATTAACACCATACGACCTATCAAAAGGTCGCATTATTTTCCGCGCAAGATAATTATTTTCTGACTATTTTTAAAAGTAATCAATGAAGCCCTAACTTAATTTATTAGGGCTTTTTTATTTCAATTAATGTTCAACTAATTCTTTTTTATTTTCAAATTTTAACACTAATTTATCTTTAGCAACGCACACCTTGGCAATACCACCGTTAACAAGCTCACCAAAAAGCAACTCATTGGCTAATGGTTTTTTCAGCTCTTCTTGAATGACTCGAGCCATAGGTCGTGCCCCCATATTTTTATCATATCCATGTCGAGACAACCATTTTCTCGCTTCGTTAGTTAATTCTAACGAAACACCTTTATCATCAAGCTGTGCTTGTAATTCAACAATAAATTTGTCAACAACTTGCTGGATAACTTCATCAGACAGATGATTAAACCAAACAATATTATCTAAACGGTTTCTAAATTCGGGGGAAAATGTTCTATTGATTTCTTTCAACGCATCAAAACTATGATCTTGTTGTTTAAAACCGATGGACTGGCGAGTTGTCTCTAACACCCCCGCATTAGTTGTTAACACCATTATTATATTTCTAAAATCAGCTTTACGACCATTGTTGTCGGTTAACGTGCCATGGTCCATCACTTGTAATAAAATATTGAAGACATCAGGATGAGCTTTTTCAATTTCATCAAGTAATACCACCGCATGAGGATGCTTTAACACCGCATCTGTTAACAAGCCGCCCTGTTCATAACCCACATAACCCGGTGGTGCACCAATCAAACGACTAACCGCGTGTTTCTCCATGTACTCCGACATATCATAACGCAACAATTCAACCCCTAATTGTTTTGCT
Organism: uncultured Pseudoalteromonadaceae bacterium; assembly: GCA_964629005.1. Lineage (GTDB taxonomy): Bacteria > Pseudomonadota > Gammaproteobacteria > Enterobacterales > Alteromonadaceae. Next base: position 6,321 of record CAZVPC010000078.1, read on the forward strand.
AATTGCTGAGTCACTTCGGTTTTACCGACCCCAGTAGGGCCAGCAAACAAAAAAGAGCCTATCGGTTTTTCTTCTTGCCCTAAACCAGCACGAGATAAGCGGATCACCGACGTTAATTCTTCAATTGCTTGATCTTGACCAAAAACAACTAATTTCAAATTACGATCAATATTTTTAAGGTTATCTTTTTCCGATGCACTGACAGATTTTTCCGGTATCCGTGCCATTTTTGCCACGATAGATTCTATATCGACATTATTGATCACCTTTTTACGTTTTGATGGCGCGGCTAACTGTTGCTTAGCTCCCGCTTCATCTATTACATCAATGGCTTTATCTGGTAAAAAACGTTCATTAATATATTTAGCAGATAACTGAGCCGCCGCACGTAACGCCTTATTGGTATAACGTATGCCGTGATGCGACTCATACTTATCTTTTAAACCATGTAAAATTTTAGTGGTATCATCAACACTTGGTTCTGAAATATCAATTTTTTGAAAACGTCTTGCCAAAGCCCGATCTTTTTCAAAAACACTTTGAAATTCTTGATAAGTTGTCGAACCAATGCAACGTATTTTACCCGCCGACAGTAATGGTTTAATTAAATTAGACGCATCCATCATGCCACCAGATGCGGCACCGGCACCAATAATAGTATGTATTTCATCAATAAATAATATGGCTTTGTCTTCGTCTTGAATATCTTTTAATAATGATTTAAACCGTTTTTCAAAATCGCCGCGATACTTAGTTCCAGCCAAAAGTGCACCTAAGTCTAACGAATAAATAGTGGCGCCTTGCAAAAATTCAGGGACTTGCTCACTAACAATTAAGTTAGCAAGACCTTCTGCAATAGCCGTTTTACCAACACCCGCTTCACCAACAAAAAGTGGATTGTTTTTACGGCGACGCGTTAATACTTGTAACGTCCGTTCTAACTCACTACTGCGACCAATAAGGGGATCGATATTACCTTTGAGGGCTTCCTGATTTAAATTTTGAGCAAAATTTTCAATGGTTCGAGGTTCTTCGCTACTTTGTTGTTCAACTGCGTCATTGACTGATTGAGCATTGTCTTCAACTTTAGCGATACCGTGTGAAATATAATTAACGATATCGAGGCGAGAAATATCTGATTTCTTCAAAAAATAAGCCGCTTGCGACTCTTGCTCACTAAAAATAGCAACTAAAACATTAGAGCCATTAACTTCAGATTTACCCGATGATTGCACATGAAATACCGCTCTTTGCAGTACTCGTTGAAAACCTAGTGTTGGCTGCGTTTCACGTTCATTCTCTCCTGTAGGAATTACCGGTGTTGTTTCACCAATAAAGTCATGTAATTGTGAACGTAACTTACCCAAATTCGCACCACAAGCCGATAAAGCTTGGATAGCCGAAGGGTTATCTAATAATGCCAAGAGTAAATGTTCAACCGTCATAAATTCATGACGAGAATCTTTAGCCTGACGAAAAGCCATATTTAACGATATTTCTAAATCTTTATTCAGCATAGGTACTCCAACTAAACCTTGCGAATTTACGCCTGTTCCATCGTGCACTTCAACGGGTGCTGATGCTCAAACGCAAAACGACTAACTTGATCGACTTTGGTTTCTGCAATTTCTGCACTATATGTGCCACAAAGTGCTTTGCCCTTATAATGGACGGTAAACATGATTTCTGTTGCTTTATCAGAATCCATATTAAAAAACTTATTTAAGACTTCAATAACAAAATCCATCGGGGTGTAATCGTCATTGAGCAATAACACATGATACTTCGGCGGTTCTTGCATCTTCTCTCGAAGCTCTTCATCAATAACCTCATTATCGGTTACATGCTCACTGTTATTTGATTCTTTCCAACTACTCATACTTCAATAATAGCCCTTACAAAAACATTTGTGGTAACTTTTTATCATTAAAAAGTGTAAATTTCGTTAATTTTAACTTGACTAATTCAAAATTTTATCTACGATTCTAAAGAGTGATGATTAATTAGTCGCTCAAGTTGTGTGTATGTTACTTTCTGGGGAAGCATACCTAATTACCGAAGAATTTAGAAGGAAGTAGATGTATGGCTCACGGTACAGTTAAATGGTTTAACAATGCAAAAGGTTTTGGTTTTATTAGACCCGATAGTGGTGGTGAAGATATTTTTGCTCACTACTCAACTATTCAAATGGAAGGATACCGAACATTAAAAGCAGGTCAAGACGTAAATTATGAATTAAATGAAGGTCCTAAAGGCCATCATGCTGCAAGCATATCCCCAGATGGTGAAGAAGAACCTACAATATAATTAATTCAAATATAAAAAAAACACAGTATTTGCTGTGTTTTTTTATGTATAAAATATTTTACGCCTACGAATCATTGCAAGCACGGTTAAAACCACGTCTACATCACATGTGCGCAATAATACAATCACCAAACTCAGAGCAAGTAACTAACGTTGCATCGGTCATTAAACGTTCAAAATCATAGGTGACCGTTTTAGCTTTAATTGCACCAGACATCCCTTTTAACAACAAATCAGCTGCTTCAAGCCAACCCATATGACGCAACATCATTTCTGCCGATAAAATAACCGAGCCTGGATTAACCTTATTTTGTCCCGCATATTTAGGCGCGGTACCATGAGTTGCTTCAAAAATAGCAATATCATCACTCAAATTAGCCCCTGGAGCGATGCCAATGCCGCCAACTTGCGCCGCGAGAGCATCAGAAAGGTAATCCCCATTTAAATTTAAAGTCGCGATAACGCTATATTCAGCAGGTCTCAACAGTATTTGTTGTAGCATGGCATCAGCAATCACATCTTTAATGATAATTTCTTTACCATTATTAGGATTTGTTATAGAACACCATGGACCCCCATCAATAAATTTAGCTGAAAATTCAGTGCGAGCTAGCTCATAACCCCAATCTTTAAAGGCACCTTCGGTATACTTCATTATATTACCTTTATGCACTAAGGTAACTGAGTCTCGATCATTATCAATGGCATACTGAATAGCCTTTCTCACTAAACGTTGGCTACCTTCTTTCGACACCGGCTTAATACCAATACCACAATCCTCAAGGAAACGAATTTTTGTTGCTCCCATTTCTTGCGTTAAAAAATTAATTATTTTTTCAGCCGCTGCGGTACCTGCTTTAAATTCAATCCCAGCATAAATATCTTCAGAATTTTCTCGAAAAATAACCATATCTACGGCGGCAGGATTTTTCACTGGACTCGGTACACCAGTAAACCATTGCACCGGACGCTGACAAACATATAAATCTAAAATTTGTCGTAAAGCGACATTCAAAGAACGAATTCCGCCACCAACAGGTGTGGTTAACGGACCTTTAATGCCAACCTTATATTCTTTGTATAAATCGATAGTTTCTTCAGGAAGCCATGTTTCTGAATCATAGAGTTGCGTTGCTTTTTCACCAGCATAAACCTCCATCCAAGCAATTTTTTTATCACCTGCATAGGCCTTTTTAACTGCTGCATTGACCACATTAATCATCACAGGAGTAACATCAATACCGATACCATCTCCTTCTATATAGGGGATCACTGGATTGTTAGGTACAATTAGTTGACCATTTTCTATTGAAATTTTTTGTCCATTTTCAGGGATCACAACATTATTAGACATACGTTTTCTCCAAACATTAACGGCTATAAATCACTAGATATAAGCTTAAGCTAAAACAAAAAAAGCAAATACACTAATCACCTATTAACTATAATCACTATAAATACAATTAATAATGGTTATTCTCTTATCAATAAAATCGATTGAAACTGTTAATTTTAAAATTGTGTCCTATATTTAATGCTATTGATGCTATTGATGCTAAAAAACATGCTAGGGAGAGATTGAGATGCAACCTAAAAAACATCAAATTGGTCAAACTAAAACAAGACAGTCTGCAAAACCAACAAGCACTAAATCTGTTCGTATTGAAGCCAGTGATGATTTTGATATTATAGTTAAAGAATCAACTCACAAAAAAGAAATACGTTCTCAGCAGCATGACATTGAAGATATTCATTTGTATTTTACTGAGAAAGATCTTTCACGAATTTTAGCCAATCTTGACACTTTACGAAAAGAAGTTTATCCCGCACCTATCGATGAAGACGAAAGTGAAAGGAAAACACCTAATTTTCCATCGGTTTGTCTAATAGGTTTAGGTCGTTGTGGCTCTAACATCGCTCTAGATGTTGCATCACTTGTTCATAGTGCAAGAAACTACTACTTAAATGAATTTCACAGTGAAATAAAAAAAACAAAAGAGCAAGAAGGCAGCTCGATCAAATGGATCAAGCGCAGTTTTAAAATACAACAAAAAAAGGCAAATAGACCAGTATTTTTAATTGAGCCTCTGGTGATGTTAGGCGATTTAGATAAAGATATTGAAGGCCGTATCCGTTTTTCCTCGCAGAGTTTTGATAAAAACTTTTTAAGCCAATACAGTAAGTTAAAAATTATGGACTTATCTGAGATCCACGCGGGTGGTTCAGGTAATGCTCCTATTTTAGGACAATATTTAGCCAAAATGATCCTTAACAAAGCAACTGATCATTTTAGTAATGCCGATTGGAAATACATTCATTCTTATTTAATCGATTCTTGCGGAATTAAAGCCAATCAATCTCGTTTATATTTTTACATCTTCAGTGCAGGTGGCGGTACAGGTTCAGGCATGGCATCAGAATTTGGTTTAGCACAACAATATTCTTACATGAGTAAAACATTTGATATTCGTCCTGAAAAAGAGTCAACCAGTCAAAGTCAATCTTTCGTTTTTGAGCCTATATTTACCAGTGGCATCTGTATATTACCAAACATTAATGATCCTGATGTTGAAGTATCAGAAGCCTTACATATCAATGCCGGTCGTTTACTATGTAAATACCTCGCTGAAGAATGGGACTTTTCTTACAATGTAGAAAATGAAGAGACTAATAGCAAAAACTCTCAATATCGCATTCGCCCATGGAATGCAATGATGTTGATCTCCAATGACATTATGCGCCATGCAGAACAAAGTGATAACGATGGTGGTGTTAAATATATTGATGTTAATACCATGGAGAAACATGCTAACCAATATATAAGCCAACAAATCTTTAATATTTTAACCGCTCAAGCCGTGACAACAGATTATGATGATAATTATTTTCGTCGTGCCGGTATCGATATTGGCGAAACCATTCGTTTAGATGCTAACGATTTATTCATGAGTTTAGCTGGGCCTGTTGCTATTGCATATGCCGAGTCTGTCGTAGCTGAAACGTCTGTAAATGACAATAAAAAAATTAATTTAGATATCGACGATTTGTTTTTTCGCTCCATCGATCTACCACATTTTAATAAAATAACTCAGGCTATTGAAGGCGTTAGTTTATTGCCAATAGAATCGCACAACTATCGACAAACATTAAAAAAATATAAAGCCTCAGGATATGATGCTAACCATATTAAAGAGCTACACTTTTTTAAAAATTGCTCCTCAATTGTTTCCATTATTTCATTACCAAAAGACTATAAGTTATCTTATGTTGATTTAAACAAATTAAAAATGCACCTTAACCATTTGTTCCCAAACACAACCTTAAAACGTTACGCATTGGTTATTGGTGCCTCTGCTAATTTGTCTTTAACCACACTAATTGCGAAAAGTCCTTGTTTAAGTGATGATTTTCTAACTCTCATTGTTGCTTATATAAAACGTTGTTTTGCTAAAGAAAACTATCGATATGATGATACCTTAGATAAAGCTATTGTCGATTTTATTCAAGCGCCCGTTTTTGATGAATCAAAGTTAGACGCCATGCTAATTGAACATGAAAATCCAGCTAAAATTCTCGATACTAATTGGTATGCTATTAAACCTATGTATGAAAAAAAATATCGAGAATTGGTGCGTGATCAGAAAAAATTTATCTCCATCAATGATCTTCGCTTGACCCTTAGCAGTGTAAAAAAATCGATCCATTATCTGCGTGAAATTTATCGTCACCGGATCAGCAAAACTCATGTTATTTCACTTAATCGTCTCACGCCAAAAGAGTTAACAACTAACAAGGCTAAAAATGGAAAAAAAACAACCAATGAATAAGGCTTAAAAAGATAAAAAAAGGCTAAGTTATATTACTTAGCCTCGTTCAACGACTGAATCTAGGTTCAA
>CAZVPC010000079.1:0-9830 GCA_964629005.1 uncultured Pseudoalteromonadaceae bacterium
TGGCAATTTTTCCTACGTATAAAGTAGATCACCTAATTAATGAAACTGGTATTAACAAATGTAGATTAAATTAATAGAGCTTTATTTAAACAAGATTAGAGTTAATACTCTTTATTTTAGATCAACTTTTTTGCTAAAAAATTAAAAACGACTCAGCGCTAAAATAATACACTTAAAACTGTAATTTAAACAACAACTCTGTGATATCAGGTTGCCATTGAAATTCTTTTAATTTTATTCGTGCGCCAATTATCACTACCTGTTCAGCTTGCAATAATTGTTTCTGGCGAATAAAACTGATTTGGACTTATCAATATTAATGATGAAAATAGAAAATTAAAATGTACCTCGCAACGAGTTGTTGTTAACTTTTTCTAATGTATTTTTTACACTCTTATCTTGTTTCATCGCAAACTCTGTTGTATCAATAGATCTTAATAAATTTATTTTGACTTAATCACAAAAAAACGAAAGTAAAAATTACCTAATATGACACCCGATCAATTTATCAGTCGCTTATATCGAGAATCTATCGACATTGCCTTAGCCGATTTCCCCTGCTGGGCGCTAGATTTATTACAACAAGTAATTTCATTTGATGGTGCTATTTGGGGTACAGGTCATAGCTCAACGCAAGAATTTCATACTCAAGCGAGTGTTGATGTTGATCAAAATATATTTACGCAACTCAAAGCAACACTTGAATTTAATCCCATTTTTGAAAAACTAATGTTAAAGCCTAATCAGCCCATAGACATGGCCGACGTTATTGATGATCAAGCTTTTTATCGCTCAAAAATTTATCAACAATGTTTTCAACCGTTTGGCATTGAACGAATTTTAAGTTCAATTCATTTAGATGATCGTAGTGGCATATTTACCTTGTTAACTTTATATCGTTATGATCGTGAGCATATTTTCAGCAAACACGATAAAATAATTCAACAGCAACTCTTGTTTCATTTATTGTCGGCAAGCGCCCATCGACAATTACTCGCCTTAAATGAACAAATTGCGCAGCCAAATAACCAGCAAGTTAGCACAAAAACGGCCATTTGTGACGCTGCGGGTATTTATTATGTGGTAGGTTCTGGATTTTTAGATCTACTTGACGCCGGAGGTAAAAACCATAAAATACAAAAACTACCGTTTAAAATCAAGGCGACTGATGGCGAATATAGCCAAGACAAACTGCATATTAACCAAATTAAATTAGGTGACTTATATCGTATTTCAATACGACTAAAAAACCAACTTGATGATTTAAGCAATAGAGAAAAACAAGTGGTGGCAGGAATTTGTCACGGTAGTACCTTTAAACAAATTGCTAAACAATTAAACTTATCACCCTCAACAATATCCAATCACCTTTATCGTATTTATTTAAAACTCGGTATTAATACGCGTAGTGAACTAGTTAACTTAGTTGCCAATGAACAGACAAATTAAATCTAAATTAAAGCTCAAAAGGCCAACATAACGATGCCACAAATATCGCTCAGCACCCTAAGATCATTAGTTAACTTTTTAACTAAAAAAGGCATTGCCCATGAGTTGCTTTTACAACAAATTTCATTAACCGTGAACCAGTTAGAAAACAGCCAAGATCTCATTGACTGCCAAAAATATGAAGCTTTATTTACACTTGCTGAGTCGTCTTTGGCTATTAAAAATATCGGTTTTGAATTTGGTCAACAAATTGCAGCAGATCGTTGGGGTATTTTAGGTTATATCGCTTTTACTGCACCAACATTAAAAACGGCTTTGGCTTGTCAGGTGAAATATCAATCCCTTGCGGGCAGTATTGGTACCCCGTTAACCAATATAGAACCAACACCTGTTACAAAAACAAATAATAAGTATGCTATTTTAAAATGGTTACCAAGTTATCACTGTAGCCGCCATACCGTTGAAGAAATCATTACTGGTTGGATCAGCCTAGCAAGAAAGTTGAGTAGTGAGCCAATTACACCTAAAGCTATTTATTTTAGCCACAGCGACAATGGTAATATTGAATGTTATCAAACATTTTTCAACTGTCAGGTGTTTTTTAACAGTGACTTTAATGGCGTAAAAATAGCCAATGATAGTTTGCAGAAAAAGTTAAACCGATATGATGCACAATTACATCAATTGCTTTGCGGGCAAGCCGATAAAATGCTCAATAATTTAATCGAACAACTCCCCGTTAAAATTATTACGGAATATATTAGTCATCATTTAGCTCATGGGGTTCCTGAAATAGAGCAAGTAGCAAAAAACCTGCAAATAAGTATCCGCACGTTACAACGTAAACTCAGTGATAACCAACAAACTTTCACTAATCTTATTGAACAAATTCGTCAGCAAAAAGCGATTAATTATTTACAAAACACCGATACTAAAATTATCACCATTGCCCAAATGTTAGGCTTTTCTGAGCAAAGTGCATTTCAACGCGCCTTTAAACGTTGGACAGGTGAAACACCTAAACAATGTAGAGAAAATAAAATAGTCCGTTAAATAACATCATTGTTCCCACGCTGAGCGTGGGAACAAGTTCTGCGGAGCGTTCCTACTAATTCCCGTACTCTGCCTAGAAACGAGACAAAATCATTACCCGAATATGCCAAATTAGTGGCATCTACTGTCATTATTTATTTGTTTTTCTAGACTAGACTACTATAAATCGTTTTTAAATGAGTTGTTATGGACATAGCCCCATTACTTAATACCAGTCAAGTGCATTATGATGCCAGTAGCCAATGGTTATTAAACCTAGTACTGGCTAGTATGATTTTAGGCGTTGCCCTTGATATTCAGTGGCGTGATTTTAAAGCCGTCACTAAAATGCCAAAATCTATTATTGCCGGTTTAAGCGCACAATTTTTTATCCTGCCAGCCGTTACCACATTATTAACGCTGTTATTAGATTTACCTGCCGGTATTGAACTAGGCATGATTTTAGTCGCCTCATGCCCTGGCGGTGCTATTTCAAATTTCATTACTCACCTCAGTGGCGGTAACACCGCATTATCAATATCAATGACCGCCGTTGCTAGCGCTTTGGCGGTATTTATGATGCCATTTAATTTTGTTTTTTGGGCGAGTGTTAATCCTGAAACAGCCGCGATGATGCAATCAATTAACGTTAGTGGTAGCGATCTGTTTATTAATTTATTTTGGGTACTCGCTATTCCTTTAACGGCGGGTTTATTGTTAAAAAACAAACAGCCAAATTTTGCAAAAAAACTCCATAAAACACTAAAAATTAGCAGTTTATTGGCGCTCATTGCCTTTATAACAGTTGCTATTTTTCGCAATAAAGATGCTTTTGCAGCACATTTTGAATTGGTTTTTACTTTAGTCTTTATTCATAACGCCATCGCCTATGCCTTAGGCTTTTATGCGGCAAAGCTTAGCAATCGTAATATTCGTGACACCAAAGCGATCACTATTGAGGTTGGTATGCAAAATTCATCATTAGCTATTGCTATAGTGTTTAGTCAATTTCATGGTGAAGCAGGTATGGCACTGATCAGTGCGTTTTGGGGAACTTGGCACATTGCCTCTGGACTTATTATCGCCCTTATTTTTAAACGTTGGGGTAAAAATACTCAAACTTCAGCAAACTCTTCTATCAAGCAGGAAATGGGTCAATGAAAGTCGTCATTACGGGGGCTGCGGGATGCCTAGGCCGCCAACTTGTTAAACAACTCAGCCAAGATAGCGAAGTTGAAATTTTTGCCACCGACATCAGAACAAATCCGTTTAAAGCAATCAAACAAGCTAATTTAAACTATCAAACATTAGATATTTGTACTGCAGAATTTACGGATTGGCTGTGTACTGTTAAACCTAATAAAGTGATCCATTTAGCCTCTATTTTACAAATATCAAAACAATTAACACGAGCAAAAGCTTATCAAATTGATGTGCTAGCCACCAAAAAACTATTACAAACGTGTATCAGATTAAACGTAGAAAAATTTATTGTGACCACCAGTGGTGCTGCGTATGGTTATCATCCTGAAAATAAAGATATTATCACCGAACAACGCAAGATCCGTGGTAATCAAGATTATTTTTATTCTGCCCACAAAGCTGAAGTAGAACAGCTTATGGCAGATTTTCGCCAGCAACATCCGCAATTACAACAGATTGTTTTTCGCCCAGGGGCAATAATTGGTCCAAATTTTAAGGGGCCTGTGGTGAATTTATTTCAACAAAAAATTATTGTTGGTTTACTCGGTTATCCCTCTCCTTTTAATTTTGCTTGGTCTACCGATGTGGTTGCATACCTAATTGAAGGTTTACACACTAATATTACTGGACAATTTAATATTGCAGGTGACGGTGCTTTAACGATGAAAGAAATCGCGGCATGTTTAAACAAGCTTTACTTACCATTGCCTGCTTGGTTAATTCAAGCGGTGTTAAGCATCGCCAAACCGTTGGGGTTAAGCCAATACGGGCCTGAGCAAGTTAAATTTATGAAATACCGCCCAGTACTAGCTAACGACAAATTAAAAACAAACTTTCAACACAAGGCTAAATACACTTCATTACAGGCACTAACCGCTTATTTAAAGCAAATTTCTTTGACAACCGCAGAGGACAAATAATGAAAAACATACTACTGTCACTACTGTTCATTTCCCCATGGACAATTGCAGGCACCATTACCGTGCATGACAAAACAGGTCTGCCACTGGCAAATGTCATGGTAATGCAAACCCCAGTTAAAGGATTTACTTTAGATATTTCTGATATGGGTTACCCACCAGAAAAAATAATAAACCACGCTAATACCAGTTACAGCCTATTTACTGATAACTTGGGACAAGTAACTTTCACGACTTATTTACAACAAAAAGTGCGCATTCGACTGCGTTACCCTGAATATAAAGATCTAACCGTTGAATTAATGGGCAATGAAGATAAATTATTGAGCATTTCACCCATAACCGATCCGTTAGCACTTGCGGAGTCGCGCCCTGCCAATACTTGGTTAGCTGCCCTCAATTTAGGCAATGATGAAGTACTCAAAAAGCATTACGTAATGCAATGTGGATTCTGTCATCAACAAGGTTCATTTTTTTTTAGGCGTCCACGCAGCGAAAAAAACTGGCAAGACATTGTTTATCGCATGGTCGGTTATGGGTCACGTTTAGATGACGACTCGCAAAAAAAACTACCTAAATTATTACACCAAGGTTATAGCCAATTATATAATAATCCTGAATTAGTCCCCAAAGGCACTCCTTGGCGTGCACAATTACAACACACTAAAATTACTGAATGGCCGATTGGTGATGCATTTTCGCAAATGCACGATTTACTATATCACTCTAATGGCATGGTTTACGTTGGCGATAATTTGCAAGATAGATTATACGAGATCAATCCTAAAAATGGTGAATATACTGTTTATAAACTTAAACGCGAAACAGGTGACAAACACGGTGGACTGATGTCGAAACGCTTAAGTACCTTTCCAAAACATGAAGCATTTTCGGGCATTCATTCATTGGCTGAGTCAAAAAAAGACGGACATATTTTTATCACCACCTCTTACCAACAGCGTTTAGTTGAATTTGATCCGGTCACTAAAAAGTTTACTAATTATAAAATGGATGACGGTTATTACCCTCATACCATTCGAGTTGATCAACAAAACAGGGTTTGGTTTACCATGGCATTGTCAAACCAAGTTGCAATGTTTAACCGCAAGACTAAAAAGTTTACAATGTTCGACTTACCCAACCGCAGCATACGAGAAGGCTTTACCGTTTCCATGATGGGAGTTATTCTAAAATTAATGGATTGGGGGTTACCTTTAGCAAACTGGTTCCCTATTGATGATAAATCAACGGGCGTACCATTACCCTATGGTATCGATATTACCCCCAATGGTGATATCTGGTTTGCTCGTTTACACGCCGACTCTATTGGTAAAATTGATGGTAAAACGCTTAAAATAACCATGATTGACACCCCTTTTGTCGGGCCAAGACGATTACGTTCAGACGCACAAGGCAACTTGTGGATCGCCGCTTTTCCTGACTCCATGATCGTAAAATACGATCCCATTAATAAAACATTTACCAACTACCCTATGCCTGTTGTACCTATAGGTAGTGAAACTCCCTACTCACTCAATGTTGATACCAAACGCGGAATTGTGTGGGTAAATGGTAATACTTCGGATGCACTTTACAGTTACGATATTAAAGCCAATAAATGGGCCTACTATCCTTTGCCAAAGCATGTCACTTTTACGCGTGATATTGAAATAGCACCCAATGGTGATGTTTTTGCCACGAATGCAAGCTTTCCAAGTTGGCATATTGAAGATGCACAACCCACGTTGATCCGTGTTCAACCTAATTTTAAAAAGACGACACAAACAACCAAACAACCAGAAAATGATAGCCACAAATGAGGTTGTGGCTCTTTTTAATATCTTGCTTGCTGGCGTTTATCGCCGGCCATATGGTTAATTACAGTATTATTTTTCTTGCCTTAGAATGGTTTAATTCTCATACCTTAGCAGGATTAGGTTTTGGTTTATGCTTTGGTCCACCAATTGTTTTAGGCTGGTTTGCTGGCGTTTATTGCGATAGATATTCACCGAGAAAAGTGCTTTTAGTCGCACAAAACAGCTTTTTTATTAGCTTGTTACTGTTATATATAGCTCAGTACACTACGCCTGATCATCAAAAAATACTTTTGTTAAGTGCGGCATTATTTTCAGGGATCGCGTGGTCATTCGTTGCTCCTGCTCGCTTTGCGACATTACCTTTTTACATAAAACAACATAAATTGACCACCGCAACAATCACCCTTAATTTAATGGTGATGATGGGCTTTGGCTTGGCACCAATGTTAGTTAAGCAGATAAAAGCCGCCTACGATTGGCAAAGTGTTATTTTAACCGCAACCATTTTATTTACGCTATCGAGTTTACTGTTAATTCCACTTAAATTTAACGTGATCAACAAGAATAGCAACAAAAGCTTTGCCGATACTTTTGCTGAAATAAAATCAAGTTTTATTATTGTTAAACACTCGCCATTTATTTGGCAATTTCTTTTACTTGCGATCATCGCATATCTATTAATGGGGCCAATGCAGGTGATTTTACCCACCATTGCGCAGGAAAATTTACAATTAAACGAAAGTGCACAAGGAAGTTTTCTAAGTTTAGTGGCCTTTTCGCTGATCACTGGTGGATTGTTTGCGATGTGGTCTCGCAACAAAGGAAAACTGGGACTGCAATTGTTACTAAGTATTATTATTGCAGGTACAGGTATCGCGACACTAGGTAAAATAATTGTATTAAAACAGGCAATTATAGTATTGATCAGTGCTGCAACTTGCGGGGGTATTGCCATTAGTATTATTGTCGCAGGATTGCAGCGTTTTTCACCAACGCAACATCGAGGTCGGATCATGAGTTTTTATACCATTATTAGTCAATTTATTCCTGCCGCCGCTGGTATTGCCTCAGGAGTGTTAGCACAAGCTTTTGATCCTAGTACCGCCATGATGATTATTGGCAGTACCATTGTCGTCGCTATTATTATTTTTGCTGTATTTATACCCGCAGTACGAAATTTATCCTGTCTTGAAACAGCTAATGTCAAGGAAATAACGCATGCACAGACAACTCAAAAGTAAAAACTATTTTAATAATAAAGTAGTGGTGATCACGGGAGGTGCGGGAGGTTTAGCGAGCGCATTGATTACACCATTAATGGCTAGTGGTGCGACAATAGTTGCTTTAGATCTCAATATTGACAAATTAACCAATAGCGCTAATTTATTAGCTATCGCCGTAGATATCACCGATGACGATGCACTAAAAGAAGCAATAACACGAGTAATTTCACGTTTTGGTAGAATCGATATTTTAATCAATAATGCGGGCATCACCCACATCAGTTGTTTTAGCGATCTGTCTGCAGAGCTTTTCAATACCATTATGGCAGTAAATTTTACCGCGAGTGTTAACATCACTCGCTTATGTTTACCTTACTTAGTTAAAACGCAAGGCCAAATCATCGCTATTTCCAGCGTCGCCGGATTTGCACCGCTTTATGGACGCTCAGCCTATAGCGCCAGTAAACATGCTATGGAAGGTTTTTTTCGTTCATTAGCAGCTGAAATTATTGATGATGGTATTGCTGTCACCGTAGTTTGCCCCGCATTTGTTAAATCTCGCCCCGAACTAAGCGCGCAAGCCAATAATGGTATTACTTCACCTGGAGCCTTAAAAAAACACACCAATGGTGAACAAATCAGTCCCGAACAAGCCGCAAAGGCGATATTAAACGCTATAATAAAACGTCAACCCAGTTTATATTTAGGTAAAGTAGCCCATATCGCCCGTTGGTTATTTGCCTTAACACCTAATTTTTATAGTAAAATAATGACAAAAGGAGCTAAGCAAGAATTCAATTAATTTAGCAATTATATTGCAAGTAACCAATGTAATATATCAACGTAACTTCATGTTGGTATTGATATTATCTGTAATATCTGCTACTATTTCACTCTGTTAAAATGTTTTTTGTAGAAAGCTTGTTAAGGATACTCATTGTGTATCAACTCGTTTTGATCTCATTATGTTTGGTTTTTGCTTCAGCGATTGTTGCCATATTTGCAAGTTATCAACACCACTTTGCTCGTTTTCTCCATTTCACCCTATTAGCCTTGGCGGGCGGTTTAACAACCGTTACCGCACTTGCCGTTTTGATCAATAATTTCACCATCGTGTGGCAACTTCCCTTAGGTTTACCTTGGTTGAATTGGCATCAACAACTTGATGGCTTAAGCAGTTTTTTCTTAATGATAATAGGTATCGGCACGTTGGCCGCCGCACTATATGCGCCAAAATACATTGAAGAATATCGTAATAGTGAACAACCTTTTGCCGTACTAGGTATTGCTACCAGCTTATTTATTGGTGCTATGATGTTGGTGGTGCTTGCAGCTGACGCATATTCATTTATGGTAGCTTGGGAATTAATGTCGCTCTCCAGTTGTTTTTTGGTTACTTATCAACATCAACATAGTGGTAACCGCCGTGCTGGCTTTATTTATCTGTTAATGGCACATGTTGGTGGTTTATTTATTCTATTGTCTTTTGGTATTTTGGCAGGCTTTGGTGATGGTTTTACCTTTGAAGCAATGCGCCATGCCTCGCCATCAATGCTGTGGATGACGTTAAGTTTTACGTGTGCTTTGATCGGTTTTGGCATGAAAGCAGGTTTAGTTCCTATTCATGTCTGGTTGCCTGAAGCTCATCCGGTTGCCCCCTCACATGTTTCGGCTCTAATGTCAGGTATTATGCTAAAAGTTGCTATTTATGGCTTTATTCGAGTGAGTTTTGATCTTTTAGGTGAAATACACTGGGGCTGGGGAGCCGCGCTATTATTAATTGCCAGTATCACCGCCCTATTTGGGGTGTTATATGCCTTGATCCAACAAGACATCAAAAAAATGCTCGCCTATTCATCGATAGAAAATGTCGGTATTATATTTATGGCTTTAGCCCTAGCGTTAATATTTTTTGGTCAAGGTTTACCGCGTTTAGGTACCTTAGGCTTAATTGCAGCATTATTTCATTGTTTAAATCACGCGTTATTTAAAAGCTTACTATTTTTAGGTGCTGGCGCCGTGATCCACAGTTCGAGAGAGCACGACATTGATCGTATGGGCGGCTTAATTCACTATATGCCATGGACAGGGGTATTCTTTTTACTCGGTTGTATTAGTATTTCAGCCTTACCCCCCTCAAATGGTTTTGTTTCTGAATGGTTGATTTTTCAAACTTCATTACAAGC
>CAZVPC010000079.1:9930-12413 GCA_964629005.1 uncultured Pseudoalteromonadaceae bacterium
TTATCCAGAGCCATGAGCCACGGTTGGTTGTGGTTAACGCCTGTTTCAGCAAAAACGGCTGAATATAGTGCGCCATTAGTCGCCTTTGGATTATTATTAGCATTATTGGTTTGGGCTATTGTTTACATCATAATGAAACCAAAACGAAAATTACAAAACAAAGGCCGCGTGCCACCATGGGATTGCGGTTTTGGCCCGTTAAATAGTCGTATGCAATATACGGGTGCTAACTTTAGTATGCCTATTCGACGAATTTTTTCACCCGTATGGCAATTAAAAGAAGAAAATAAATTACAAGCCAGAAATGGTCTAAAAGAGCATGCTCACACCCTGATTTATCGTGAAAGTTCAGAGGATATTAGCTGGCGATTTTTTTATAATCCGCTGGTTAATTTGATCAGCTTTACTACTCGCAGAATAGGTAAAATTCAAACCGGACATTTACGTCATTATTTGGCGTACTCATTTTTTACGTTAGTGGTGTTGTTATGGTTGATATCTTAAATCTACAAGGCTGGTTACTGGTCTTTATTCAAGCTGCCCTCTTTGTTTTATTATCACCCTTATTAGCCGGTTGGCTAAAGTGGTTAAAGTGTCATTTACAAAATCGACGCGCACCTTCCTTATTTCAACCTTATTTCAATTTATGGCGCTTATTTAATAAGGAAGTTTTACTACCACAAAACGCCTCGTTAATTTTTCGCATGAACCCCTATATATTAGCGGGTGTGATGTTATTAGCCGCCTCAATTATTCCATTGTTTTTTGTCCGTGTACCCTCAGCAGCATCAGCAGATGTTATTGTTTTAGTCGGTTTTTTTGCACTAGCAAAATTTTTTCAATCTTTAGCTGCCATGGATATTGGCACGTCGTTTGGTGGGTTAGGTGCGAGTCGTGAAATGACCGTATCGGCATTAGCCGAACCCGCGATGCTAATGTCAGTTTTTACCTTATCTATGGTGGCTCATAGTACTAATTTATCAACTGTTATCGAAACCTTACTCAGTCAAGGATTAGTACTTAGACCGTCATTGTTATTTGCTTTTGCGGGTTTAGTGTTAGTCGCGGTTGCTGAAACAGGACGTTTACCAGTAGATAATCCAGCAACACACCTTGAATTAACCATGATCCATGAAGCGATGATATTAGAATATAGTGGTCGCATGCTGGCATTAATTGAATGGGCTTCAATGACAAAACTAATGATTTATGGCGTATTAATTGCCAATGTGTTTTTTCCTTGGGGTATCGCTGACACATTCACTTTTAAGGCCATATTAACCGCAGTATTTGCCATTTTTGCCAAATTATTTATCTTGAGTATTTGCTTGGCAATCGGTGAAACTGTACTGGCTAAAATGCGCTTATTTAGAGTTCCTATTTATTTATCACTGGCATTCACCTTTTCATTACTGGGTTTATTAAGTCATATTATTTTAGAGGTTAGCGTATGAATTTAATGGATTTACCGCTTTCTGAACAAGCCATTTTAACACTGGCCGGCATGGTGCTTTTTACTTCATTTTCATTACTCGTACAACCACGTATTGTTGCAGCCATTCATACCTTTGCTTGGCAAGGCGTATTATTATCTTTAGTTACCGCATTAGTCGCATTTGATACCGGATTACATCACTTATATATCTCTGCCTTACTTACTTTTTTGATCAAGGCGTTATTTATTCCTTGGTTGCTACATCGTTTAGTACACAAGATGGAATTTCAACGAGAGCAAGACGTATTACATCACCCAGTATTAGTATTAATGGCTGGTGGTGCCCTAGTTATTTTTTGTTATTCAATCGCCCTACCCATTGAAAAATTATCCACTTCGGTCACCCAACCCATTATTGCCCTGAGTATGGCAATGGTAATGTTGGCAATGTTAATGTTGATCACGCGCCACAAAGCAGTAAGTCAAGTGGTCGCCTTTATGGCAATGGAAAACGGCTTATTTTTTGCGGCAGTATCAGCGACCCATGGCATGCCGATGGTAGTAGAGCTTGGTATTGCATTTGATGTTTTTGTAGCCGCGATAATTTTTGGCGTATTTTTCTTTCATATTAAAGACAGCTTTGACTCATTAGATGTTGATCATTTGTCCAGTTTGTCGGAGTCTGATGAATGATCACTATCTACATAATGTTGCTTTGCCCTTTATTAGGTGCAGTTTTATTAGGTTTTTTTGGTCACAAACACCAAGGCGCACGGCTTAATATTTTACTGTCGCTGCTCACTATGCTCAGCACTTTTTACTTGATCTATTTGATCCAATTGCAAACAACAGTTGGTGATGGCAAAGGGCAATTTTATATTGATGCGTTAAATGTTTATTTATTAGCATTAACTGCCACCGTAGGTTTTACCACGTCATTATTTTCAGCTCCTTACATGTTACATGAAGCGCAAGTCAGAAAACTTTCCAATATGCGCATGCGCCTATATCACAGTAGCTATCAAGGTTTTATTTTTACTATGCTGCT
>CAZVPC010000080.1:0-12391 GCA_964629005.1 uncultured Pseudoalteromonadaceae bacterium
AAGAAATTGGTTTTGATCAAGTCGGCATTACCGATGTTGATCTTTCTGCCCATGAACAAGGTTTTACTGACTGGTTAGCCGCTAATTATCACGGTAATATGGATTATATGGCGCGTCATGGTTTAATGCGTGCTCGTCCCAACGAACTATTACCCGGTACTTTGCGTTGCATTAGTGTGCGACTTAACTATTTGCCGAGCGATGCGAAATTTGCGCAGATATTAAAAAAAACGGATCATGCCTATATTAGTCGCTACGCACTTGGGCGAGATTATCACAAATTAATGCGTAACCGTTTAAAACAATTAGCTGAAAAAATATCTAACCATTGTGAATCGTTAAATTATCGTCCTTTTGTTGACTCGGCACCGATATTAGAACGCCCATTAGCTGAAAAAGCAGGATTAGGTTGGACAGGCAAGCACAGTTTATTAATTAATAAACAAGCGGGTTCATGGTTTTTTTTGGGTGAACTGTTAGTTGATATTCCATTGCCGATAGATCAAGCCCCTAAAAATGACTGTGGCGCTTGTGTTGCTTGCATAAAAATTTGCCCCACTGGCGCAATTGTTGCCCCTTATGTGGTGGATGCCAGACGGTGTATTTCATACTTAACCATTGAATTAAAAGAGGCAATTCCTGAAGTTATGCGGCCGTTATTGGGTAATCGTATTTATGGTTGTGACGATTGTCAGCTGATTTGTCCGTGGAATAAATTTGGCAAATTGAGTCAAGAAGCAGACTTTCAAGCAAGGCAGCAGTTAGATGAAATTGAATTAATTACCTTGTTCTCTTGGGACGAAGCAAGTTTTTTAACGAATATGCAAGGTTCACCCATTCGGCGTATTGGTTTTCAATCATGGCAACGAAATATTGCAGTAGCATTAGGTAATGCTGATTTTGATGAAAAAACAATCACGACCCTAAAGCTTAAATTAAATGATGCCGCCCCAATGGTTGCTGAGCATATACGTTGGGCTATTGTTCAACAACAGCAAAAGCAGCAAAAACAAAGCCAACAGCACGCGAGCAATGAGCGCTTAACCGCGCGTTTAATTCGCTCGGTTGAAAAAGGTTTGCCTAGAGATGCTTAGCGTTTAGTTTGATTAATATCCATTGTTGGAGCTTTTTTTCTAACTCGTGCCCTCGCTCCGCGTGGTAACGGATAGGTTACAGGGCGTATAAATCCCCTTCTACAAAATTTTGCTACCGTATTTCGTCTTTGTAAAAAATAAATTGATCAAGCTAATTTTCTTCTAATAAATTAGCGATAAAGTAAAGAAAATAGAGAATAATGTGAGGTTCATTTGTTTTACAATAAGATTTTCAATCGAAAAATAACTATATCTGCAATAACCAGTTTTTTGTTAATATATTCAGAGTTTACATTTGCACATCGAGATGATTATATCGACGAAACTTTGGTCTATGTTACCGTGGAAAAAGCTGAGGTAGAAGCAGAGTATTGGTTTGATTATGGCTATCAATCTAGCCGTCAGAAAAACTTTCTTCGTCACACCATAGCAACAGAATGGGGTATCACTGATCGTTGGATGGTGGATATAAGAACGACTCTGAAAAAAGAAATGAATGATAACACCACGTTTGATTCTGGGCGCATAGAATCACGATACCGTTTTTTTAATGAAGGTGATCTTCCAGTAGACATCGCCGTTTCATGGGAAATAAACTGGAAACGGCTAGAAAATGGGTCAATTCAGACTAGAGTTGAGCCTCGGTTAATATTGTCTAAGGACTTGAATGAAAAGCTCAACATTACCTTTAATTTATCTGAAGAGATCCCGTTAGATTCAAACCAAGCAACGTTACAAACAGCTCTTGGATTTCGTTATAATTGGAGTGGTTTTGTCCGTTTTGGATCGGAATTTCAATACGATAGTGTTGAAAATGCTGGCTCTGTTATTCCGCAAATGTGGTTTGCATTACCATACGATATAGCACTGAAAGCAGGTTATTCAATTGGCTTTGATCGTAATAAAGAAAATTTTGGACGTATCGCATTAGAAGTTGAATTTTAATCTTTGCCGTTTTTACGTTGTTGGCATTTTTTTAGAGTATTCGCTTTTTGTTCAGGGTTCATTGCATTCCAACCAGTTATTTCATCTAAATGACGAAAACAGCCTAGGCAAATATCTTGTTCGTTTAAACAACAATTGCGTACACAAGGGCTGGCTATTTTTTTATTCGCGCTTACGTTATTTTGAGCAGTAATCATGATGATCTCATTGTTTTAAACGGCTTCGGCAAAACTAGCAATTAATTGATGTTGTTGCTTTATTTCTAGCAGTATTGCGGTTTGTTGATTATTTTCCTCATTAATTAATGCTTGTTGCATGTTTATGCAATGCTTTAGCAGATCATCTGCGGCAATGATTTTAGCCGTTATGATTAATTGCCCAACAGCGTGCACTGCCAGAGCACGATCTTCGTGCATAATTGCTTGGCTTAACTTATCAATATTCGTTTGATTGCTTTGCAAATAGTCATCGATCATAAACGCGGCTAATTCAGCTGAACCTTGATGACGAGCAAAACGCGAGAGATCGAAAGGTTGAACTTCATCACGGGTAACCGTACTTTTTGTAGTATTATTTTTTACGGCAATTTCATGGGGCTTCGCTTTAACGGTGACCTTAATTAACGGTTTGTTTTTAGTGTTGCGCGCTGCGGTTATTTTTGCTTTTAACCAAGGTGCTAAGTGTGCAGTTAATTGTTTTAAATTTAAATATGAGTCTAATGATTTAACTTGCCAAGCAGCCGCAAGGGCTTGCTCTTGGTTCAATAAATGCTCAAATTTTTGCCCTGCTAACGTTATTATTGCTCGACTAACATTGTTACCAATAGCAAGTTCGATGAAAGGTGAACACTCAAATGCAGTGAGTAGCACTAAATAGCGCCCTGTTTGCCATTGTGTCAACATCTCTGTTGGTGACGAAACTAACGTTACTTGTAAGCCCAACCAATGCAATATTCGCAACAAATTTTGTTGTTGCAGTATTTGGCTAACCGCAAGTAATACCTCAACCTGAGTAGATTGGAAACGAAAATTTTGGCAATAATTTGCTGTTAGTAATAGATTCGTTGGTAACTCGTTTTGTATTAAAGATTGCAATTGTTGAAGAAATGGCTCAGTGGCTAGTGCATGGTAGCTAAACGAATAAAAACTATTGGACTCAAAAGCGACATTAAACAATGGCTGCATGACAAAAAGTTTAGGTCGTCGTTGTTTAGGTAAACGATCAAGATGAGTGGCAATGGCATCGAGGCTAGCGGACGAATGATCCGTGGTGACAAAAATTACAGTTAAGGGCGTTTCTGTTAATTTTTTGACCGTAAATCTTTTTATAAAAAGCGCCACATTGGCTATTTGCTCTAGCTGGCCATTACTGTTTGTTATTGTTTTATCAATAAATTCATGTACTAGCTCGTGTGTCGAAATCAATAAAAACTGGGCTTGTTGCCAATCAAAATCAGTAGCAATAGCAATAGGTTGCTGCGGCAATAAAGCTATTGGTAGCTCAAATTGAAGCTTAAAGCCTGTATTGAGCTCGATCACGATTATTTTTTCGGCGTTGAGCTGTGACCATAATAATCGAATGATCGCTATCGATGGAGCAAGTTCTTCATGCTGTTGCTTTTGGTCAAATTGCTTTGGTGTACAACACAATAACTGGATATTTTCGGCAATAGTTTGTTGCTCAAAGGTCATATAAAAAGAAAAACAAATCATTTTTTGAGCTGATTTTTTTGCCGTTAAATTAATAATAAGATCGGTGTTTTTTCGTTTATCAAATAATAAAGCACATAAGTAAGCTAACAAGGGATGAAATAAACGGGTGTTTAAATTAACTAGCGGGGGTAATTCTGCTTGGCATAACAAGTAAATTTGGTTTTGTTGTTGATTTACTGTTTTCATGGCGTTAAAAATAGCGCAATAAAGCTCATGACAGAGGTTAACATTATTGTGTATCGTTAATGATTGCCACGGACTTAACGGAATATCGGCACTGATCTTATTATTAGCAAAGTATTGCTTGGTTGCGAGTAATGGTATTGCCAACAATTGCTGTGTTAACTTGTTTTGAGTGCGATGTAATTGTCGATATAACTGCGCGAAGGTTAAACCTGAATCAATAGACATGCTTTGTGCTTGTAACATTGCTTGAGATAACAGCGTGTTTAGCTCACTACCTTGCTGATAACTATTAAATAATGTTTGTTGGTAACGTTGCTCACTTTTTATTTTTAATTGGTTGTATTGTAAATTCAACTCATCATGCTGGGTAGTATCTTGCTGTAATGGTTGCAAGGTTGTTGTTTGTTGCGCACTGAAATTTTTAATATTTTTGCCCAAGTTAATTAGCACCAAGCCAATGGTTAATATGATCAAAGCAACCAAGGCCAACAATAACCAAGTGTAATAACGAAATGAAAACTGTGGTAGATATTGTTGAACGAAAATAATAAAGGGCTGGATTTTTTGCTGATCAATAGTTTTATTAATAAAAACATCAGTTAAACTTTGTTGTTCAAGATAATGTAACTGTAAATTAAGCTCTTGATGATAGTTTTCAGCCAAATGCAATTGGTTACGCCATTTGGCTAATATTTTTTGATCATCAAATAATAACGTAGTGAGTGTGAGTAACTGCTTATGCAGTTGACTTATTTCATTTTGTTTAGGAATTTTTTTTAAAACTTTTTGGCTAGTTGCTAATGTTTGTTCTATATTACCAACCATACTATCAAAGTCAGTTAAGGAGGTATTGATGGAAAGTGTTGTTATTGCGTTATAAATATTACTAAACAGTTGATATAAATGACGATAATTCACCAGTCGGGCGACTAATCGCGCATGAGCTCGTGCTCTACTTGCCGTTACCCGATCGGTTAACTTATCTTGAGTAATTTGTTTATATAAAAGCTGTTGCTGTTGTTGCTTTTGCTCAATAAATTCGGTTAATGAAGCTAATACCAATTGTAATTCGATCAAACTGTTATTTTTATTTTGCTGATTACGACTATTAAAACGAGATAATCGTTCAACATATTGTTTAGCCATTTTGTTTTGGTGAATAAAATTATTATATTGTCGATTATTTGGCTTAGATAACAAAGCAAGCTTTTGAAAATACTCAAGTAATGTTTGCTGCTGATTTAGATAAAAAGCGGCATCGTTAGCAAACAAAAGTTTAGTAATTAATTGTTTTGTTTTGAATAGTTGTTGCTGAAATTGAACTTGGCGTTGCCATTGCGGAAGTTGCTGCTGGGAAAGTTGCTGCACTTTAGTATTGCTTTGGAAATACAGCAACAATACTATCGTGATAGCAAAAATAACGAGTAAGAAAATAACCCAAAAACGATGTGATATTTGCTGATAAAATTCAGCGAGTTTATTGTTCATGAAATTTGCCAGATTTAAGGTCTGACACCATTGCTGCGCAATTAATTTAGCCTTCTAGTGTAGGGTAAATTAACACCAAGTCAATTTAAGCAGCAATGCTGCGCCATAAAAAGATTCACCTCTTAGGCTTTTTAGCAATCCATGCCCATTGCATTTGGCAAACAATAGGCTGTTGTCCTGACTCGTCGGTTAACTCAACAGTCACGATAATATCGCCTGTTTCTTGTTGTTGAATTTGTATTATTTGTTCCTTTGTTAAGCTGGCTTTCGCGCTTAAATCACCTTGCATACGTTTATAATAATTTAGTGTCATCGACTTTAACAGGGGTAAACGACTATCGGGAAGGTTCATGCCTAGTATTAAACCCGTTGCCGACTCCGCTAATAAAGCCGCCGCTACGGCGTGAATTCCGCCAATATGATTTTGTACTCGCTTTTTGTTAGCAAGTTTTAGCCGTACTTCATGATGACTTACCGTTAATAATTTTACCCCCGCCGTATTAGCAAATTTAACTTGACTGCAAAATAATTTAGTTAACAAAAAAGAGCGCATTTTGCGTGGGGCAAAATTAATTTTATTAACGTAGCGAGTTAATCGGTTAGCCATAAGACATTCCAGTAGTGAATAATGAGGTTATTGTTCAACAAACTGGTATGACCTGCAAGTTTTTGTTATTAGAAATTTATAAAGAGAAAAAATGTTCACGATATATTTTTAATTCGTCAATCGACTCATAAATATCATCTAGCGCTAAATGAACGCCTTTTTTTTGTACTTTGGCTAATACCTCAGGTTTCCAACGCCGAGCTAACTCTTTAACGGTGCTAACGTCTAAATTACGATAATGGAAATATTGCTCAAAAGCAGACATATATTTGGTTAAAAAGCGCCGATCTTGACCAATGCTGTTGCCACACATTGGTGATTTACCTTTGGGTACATATTGGGCAACAAATTCAATAGTTTTAGCTGTTGCCGTGGCAAGCGCTATTTCGCTAGTTAGGCAGCGTTGTGTTAAGCCTGATTTGCCATGATGCTCAACGCACCAAGCACTCATATTGTCTAACACTGTTTTTGATTGTTTTATTGCAAAAACAGGCCCTTCCGCTAAAATATTTAACTGACTATCGGTTACTATCGTGGCGATCTCTAAGATCACATCGATTTGCGGCTCTAGTCCGGTCATTTCTAGATCAAGCCAAATTAAATTGCTATCGCTACAGCTCATAAAAAGTCCTTATAGTCATGTGTGTAAAGTAAGTATTAGATAAATAAGACCTCAAAATACTGAAACTCGCATTTTGAAGTATCATGAGTATAATACGTTACCTACTTTTATATTCAAAATTATAAATTTTTGTGGCTAAAAAAAAGCTCAGTAAAAATCAAGCACGACAAATAAAGGCAAATCAGGCTAAAAAATTACGCAAAAAAGGCGATCAACACCATTGGTTAGACAATGAATTAAGCGCAGCTAAAGCGGGTGTGATCATCAGTCGATTTGGCCAACATGCTGACGTTGAAGGCGAAACGGGCGAAATTTTCCGTTGTAATATTCGTCGCTCGGTTGACTCTTTAGTTTGTGGTGACAAAGTTTTATGGCGGCAAGGTAAAACGACCGAGCACAGCATTTCAGGCGTTATTGAAGCGGTAGAAGAACGTCAGTCAGTTTTGTGTCGACCCGATGTTTATGATGGGCTAAAACCTATTGCCGCAAATATTGATCAAATTTTCATTGTTTCATCACTATTACCTGCGTTTAACCGCGACATTATCGATCGTTATTTAGTGGCCGCAGAGCAAACGGGCATTACCCCTATATTACTACTTAATAAAATTGATTTATTCCCTACGTTAGCTGACCGCACTGTTAATGAAGTAGCGGCAAAAGATTATCGTGGAGAAATTGAAGATTGTTTGCAAATTTATCAAGATATTGGTTACCAAGTTCACCAAGTCAGCAATCAATCACAGCACGGCATTAGTACCTTACGAGCGATGCTTGATCAAAAAGTGAGTATTTTTGTTGGTCAATCGGGGGTTGGTAAATCAACACTGGTTAATAGTTTAATGCCAGAATTAGGTTTGATCACCAAAGAAGTTTCTGATAATTCAGGATTAGGCCAACATACTACCACGGTTGCACGACTATTTCATTTTGATCAAGGAGGTGATTTAATTGATTCTCCGGGGATCAGAGAATTTGGTTTATGGCATTTAAATCCGGATGATATTTTTGCCGGATTTACTGAATTCGAACAATTTCAAGGCTTGTGTAAGTTTAGAGATTGTCGTCATCAAAACGATCCGGGCTGTGCACTAATCGCGGCTTTAGCCAGTAAACAAATTCATCCACAGCGTTTTAAAAGTTTTCAACGTATATTAGCGAGTCTTGGGGATAATAAACTCACGTCTCGATTCAATAATTAAGGGTTCTTTATTCTTAAAAGAGCAAGTACAAAATGTTAAACAAAATCAAAATCACGTTACAATATTTATTACCAAAACATGCAATATCTCGACTCGTAGGCAAATTAGCGGCAAGCGAGGCGGGCTGGTTAACCACACAACTAATTTTACTTTTTATTAATGCCTATAAAATAAATATGGCCGAAGCAAAATATAAACAAGCGGGTGACTTTAAAACCTTTAATGATTTTTTTACCCGTGAGCTTGAGGACGGCGCTAGACCGATAAATCCCGATCAAAATAGTATATGTTATCCTGTTGACGGTGCTATTAGTCAACAAGGAGATATTGTTGATGGTCAATTAATTCAAGCAAAAGGATTTAACTATAGTTTAACGAGCCTACTGGGTGGAAATAGTGCAACCGCAGCCCCGTTTCAAGCAGGAAAATTTTCTTGTATTTACTTAGCACCCAAAGATTATCATCGTATTCATATGCCAATAGCTGCAACCTTGCGTGAAATGATTTATGTACCGGGAGAGTTGTTTTCTGTCAATCCGTTAACGGCGAATAATGTGCCTGATTTATTTGCTAGAAATGAACGTGTTGTTACTATTTTTGATACGGCTCATGGGGCGATGGCGATGGTGTTGGTAGGGGCAACCATTGTTGCTAGCATAGAAACAACGTGGGCGGGTACTATTACCCCTCCGGCAGGCAAAGATATTTTTCGGTGCCAATATCCAGCCGAGGGTGCTACGGCTATTCGTTTCAACAAAGGCGACGAAATGGGGCGTTTTAAGCTAGGCTCTACAGTGATCACCACGTTTGCTGCTAATATGGTTAATTTCAATCAAACGGCTGGTCCTGAAACAGTGACTCGACTAGGTGAACATTATGCCGACTTAATTCGCCCTTAGTATTAACGGTAATGTGGGTTAGATCCGGCGTTTAAATGAGCTATTTTAGATAAAAAGTTGCTCATTTTGTTAAAGCAAGATACGATTAGGTTCGTATCAGATCATGAAAAAGCATGATAAAATTTTTTTTAATCAGATTCGTTTTTGGTTAAAACATTGAAGGAAATTTAAATGTCTCGTAAGAATTCTGTGCTCAAGCCTACCGAAGCTGAGTTATCATTACTTAATATATTGTGGGAAATCGGTCCTGCTACGGTTAAACAAATTCATTTAACGGTAAGTGAAACCCAAAAAATTGGCTACACTACCGTGCTTAAAATTTTACAAATAATGCATGAAAAAACTTTAGTGGTACGTGATGAAAGTAATCGTGCTCATATTTATTCTCCTGCGGACAGTGAAACTCAAACGCAGTCATCATTACTTAAAGATTTAGTGATCAAGGCCTTTGGTGGTTCCACCTCAAAATTAGTTATGCGTGCTATTGGCAATTCAACCACTAAAGAAGAAATTAATGATATTCGTCAAATGTTAGATCAGTTAGAACAACAAAACGAGACGGTTTAAACACGATAAGCATGTTAGAAAATCCATTTTTATACAGCTTAGCTATAACGCTTATCCATTTTATATGGCAAGGTGGGCTTATTGCGCTGTGTTTAAAATTGGCCTTAGTCTTTATTTCCCAGAGGAAATCGCAACTACGATATGCACTGGCATCCGTAGCCATGTTAGCCAGTTTAGTCGTGCCGTTGAGCACTTTCTTTATGATCTATCATGTTGATCTTGATCTTTTAAGCAGCAAACAACTCATTACAACCGAGTTAGTTAATCGCATTAGTCCCATTATTGAGCAAGATGTTTCCGCTAATTTAGTTGAATATTTGCCCTTTATTTCCCTTTTATGGTTAGTCAGTATTTGTTATTTGGCCATAAAGTTAGTGTTTGAACTTCGTTTTGTTCATCAGTTGGTGCGTGTAGATATTATTGCCACTGAACAGCCGTTGGCAAGGCGTTTTGCTCAATTAGCCAGTCAACTGAATTTAAGCAGAATGCCGCGATTATTAGTGTCACTTAAAGCTGAAATTCCGATGGCGGTTGGTTGGTTAAAACCTGTGGTTTTGTTACCTGTTTCAATGATTGCAGGTTTAAGCGCAGCGCAGTTAGAAATGCTGTTATTACATGAATTAGCGCATATTCAGCGCCATGATTATTTGGTTAACTTTGTACAAACTTTAGTTGAAATACTCTTTTTCTTTCACCCCGCGGTTCGCTGGATTTCAACACAGATGCGCAATGAACGTGAGTTTTGTAGCGACGATATTGCTGTGCATCATTGCTGTAAGCCCATAGCCTATGCGCGCACCTTAACCGAAACTGCTGCGTTGTGTCAGAAAAAACATCATCAATCCATTCCTCAAATGGCTTTAGCTGCCTCGGGTGGTGATTTAAAACAACGCGTGGTGCGTTTAGTTAATCAACATTGCACGCCAAGTAACAATGTTAGTAAATGGTTTGCTGCTCTTTTTATTATGGTTAGTGTGTTAATGATCAGTACGCAACAATTTACCACTATGCCTTTGCTAACAGACAACGTTGCCTACTTACCTTTTTATTCAAATCAACAACTGACAGCATCTAAAAATAGTCCTATACAACCGCTAAATTTAAACAAGGCACCACTTGCTCATCATTTATTAAATGATCGTATACCGTCAAGCTCTGTTATTAGCCAAACGTTAGCAACTCATGTGTTGTCTTTAGATGATAATATTTTAGAGAGTAAAATTAAGAAAAAAGCAGAGGATACTAAGACAACGGTAAACAACAATTTCGAAGGTAAAATAAAGCCAATAAAATTGAATGTTTTTGCCTCAAAAACTCCGCTAAAAAAACCAGCAATTAATTCATTTGATGGTGCAAAAGTAGGGCAAGCTAAAACAACGACGATCTCAAAGCAAAGCACCATAAACAACAAACAAAAGGTATCACAAGCGAATAATACGGCTAAGCAACATCAGCTATATTCATTATTATCAAAACGTTTTGAGCCAAAAAGCCAACAAAGGGTTACTGAAGTTAGAATGTCTCAACAAGACATTTTTGAACAATTTAAGAGTCCTGAAACGCGCTATTCAAGACAAATAGCTGAATTATCACGACTTACGGATCAATCGGGACAAACAGCTAAAGCGGCATCTATTACCACAGTAGCTCATAAGCAATATAAAAAACCAGTTAAAAAAATAGCGCAATTAATTTCTTCCTTTGATCCTAAATATCCATCATCAGCAAAACGGAATAAAATTGAATTAGAAGTATTAGTACATTTTTCTATTGATGCGACTGGTTATGTTCACGATATTGTTTTTGAACCACAAGATAAAGTTAGCTATTTCCGCCGTTCAATCAGAAGTGCAATGAGAAAGTGGCGATTTGAACCAGCACAAGTCAATGGTCAAGCTGTGAAAAGTAAAATGTCTAAAATTTTCTCATTTACGTTAGCAGATTAGTGTTTCAGCAAGCTGTCTCAACAGAGCAAATAGCAAAGTTAAATCATCCCCTAAAATAACTCGGTGTTTTATGCTTACACTTTTTCGATATTGTTCAATCATTCTGATTGTATTTAGTTTACAAGGAGTGCTTACTTTGAGCCATTCAGCCACGTTTACTAAAGAAAACCAATTACTTAATTCACAATTGCCGCTCATTGATAATTTTTGGCAGCAGGGGGATTTTAGTGACTTTGCGGGTGTCGATAATATTCGAATAAATTTTGCACGCTTTAATTCATCTCAACA
Source organism: uncultured Pseudoalteromonadaceae bacterium (assembly GCA_964629005.1). Taxonomy (GTDB): domain Bacteria; phylum Pseudomonadota; class Gammaproteobacteria; order Enterobacterales; family Alteromonadaceae. The sequence goes on from CAZVPC010000080.1 coordinate 11,557, forward strand.
TAGTAAATGTCTCATTATCTCGGCAGGACGTTCAGAGGCCTATTTGAAATTTAAAGAACTGGCTTATGATTTTTTTCAACAAGGTTTTAATATTTTTATTTTGGATCACCGAGGTCAGGGATTATCGGCACGAATGTTAACTAACAGCAACAAAGGTTATGTTAAGAATTTTGATGATTATGCCGATGATCTACATACCTTTGTTGAAACGATAGTGCGGCCAGAGTGTCAAACAAAACCTTATTTACTTGCGCATTCAATGGGTGGTGCTATTGCCGTACGCTATTTACAAAAATATCCCAATGTTATTGCTGCCGCCGTATTATCGTCGCCGATGATCGCGTTTAACAAGGGCGGCTTACCTGATTGGTTAAGTACTGTACTGGTTAATGTTAGTTATCGGGTTAATCGTTGGTTTTCAAGCTCGCCGTGGTATTTTTTGGGTCAACAAGATTATCCGATGGATGAAAACATAGCTGAAGCATTCAAAAGTAATGAGTTAACCCATTCAAAAATTCGCTTTCAACGCTTTAGTGAGTTATATCAACAAACCCCTGCCATACAATTAGGTGGTGTAACAATAGCGTGGTTACAACAAGCCATTATTACCACCAGCAATATTTTTAGTGATCTCGATAAGATCAAAATACCGTTATTAGTGCTGCAATCTGGTGGCGATACTGTGGTTGATAACCAAGCCCAAGATAAATTTTGCCAACAGTTGCATCAGCTCCAACCGCATTCATGTCCAGCAGGAAAGCCTACTGTTATTAATAATGCTTTTCATGAATTGTTTCTTGAAAGTGATCAATACCGTGAGCTCGCGTTAACTAAG
>CAZVPC010000081.1:0-12219 GCA_964629005.1 uncultured Pseudoalteromonadaceae bacterium
AAACACTCAACTTTACTTTTGGTGAATGCTCCGCAGAGTTGATGCGTTTTTGGCGTTTACCTTATTGCTTGATCGAGCCAGTTGGTTCGCAAGACGAAGATGATTTTGAGTTTTTGAGTATTGAAAGTAAACTGTTGTATTTATCGAAACGGATCATGTTAGCCAACAGTGTTTTTTCGAATGTTGATCGAGCTAAAATCGTGAGCGATGAAAACTTAACTGATTTAAATATTTCCACTGAAATATTACAACAAGCGCGAGAATATGTTGATTTAGAACGTTTTTCTATTCTCGCAATGTTAAAACCGAGTTCGGTTATGATCTATTAAATTCCTACTGTCGAAAATTAATCATCAATATTAGTGATATTACCAATAAATAACTATTTTTAGGCTCTGGTACTTGAACTAAACCTTATTGGTGATGAGTCATTTTCTCATATAGTTAGTTGAATCAATGAGCTGCGCTATTATCCGTGTCTCGATTGCGGATTCTAGTTTTATATCGCTTGGAAAATTAATTCACCTAAAACTGCTGGTTTTTAAATGATTTAGTAACGCTAAGGATTACATGAATAAAGCAAATTGGAACTCAATCATTCTCGGTGGCAGCATTCTAAAAGGCGAGCTTGAGTGGATGATAGATAATTATCTCTTGAGGTGAAATAGGTTATCGGTCATGCAAACTGTGACTTAGCAGCCACTGATAAATATTTAAGTCATAAGGGTCAAACCGAGTATCGTATTTAGCGCCAACACTACCACCAACCATTGCACTGAGGTTAAAAACAGCATGATGAATGGCATGTTCACCACCTAACAGCAGAGATAATTTTGGTAATACCCTAGGCTGACAATTTTCTAAAATTGCATTGTAAACCCGAATTGTATTGATAAAAGGGATCTCTTCATCTTTGGTGGCATGAAACATCCAAATAGGGACGCGCTCAATATTACAAAAGTTATTGGCTGATGGATCAATATCTGCAGAAAAAGCGGGGGATACTGGCGCAATTGCAGCAATTTTATCGGGAAAGTCTTTGGCATAAGCAGCACTAAGAAAACCACCAAGGCTATAGCCGGCTAAATATATTCTCGAAATATCAATATTATAGGCGCGGACAGCATACTCGAAAAAAGCGTCAAGTCTATTCTTATATCCAACACTGGGAACTGCGCCTAATTGCGGCGCTAAAACCACAAACGGTAAAGTATTATCCCATTGACCATCTTCAATAAGTTTGGGGATGCCATAATTGTTGATCACCGCATCAAGCGCCAAGGTTGGATCAGTGGTATTGGTAAACTCTAAATTACCGCCGCCGCCATGCAAATATATCAGCAACGGCGGTTTTTGCGCTGTTGTTTGACCATAATTAACAGGTAAATGTTCAAGATAACCAAAATTTGCAATGGTACTACCGAGCGGCCGGCGAGAAAGCCTTTTGGCAGAATCTCCGATAACACGAACAATGCGAATTTGTTCAATGGCAGTGAGCCCGCTACTGTCAGTTACTGAATATCTGATGACGTAATCACCAATGGTGCCCGTATCGACTTGACTCATAACATCAATTTGCGACGATATATCACCATCTTGCTCATCCAAAGCCGTCGCCCCCATTTCTAGGTAATTCTCTCCTAATGTTAGTAATTCTGTTCTACTACCGAGCAATGTAACCGTCGGTCTATCCGGATTGTCAGAAAAATCAGGTAAAGGGGCATCCCACCAGATCTCAATCGGTGGCGGAGTCTGTATAAGACAAGCATCTTTAACACGACTACAAGGAGGAGTACTATTTGAATCACCACAGCCTGATAGTAATAGAATAGAGAAAAACAGACCAAAGGCTTTCAGCAATCGTTTAGCCGTTGAGTGTAAATTGAGAATAGCCATTGGCTTCTTTTTACGTTCACAAACACTTGTAGTGCTTTCTGCTAATATTGTATACATGACACTTCTCGATAAAGCCAGTTTATAATATTTATAATAGGTCATAAGAAGTTTTTTTCAATATGGTCATTCGATTAAGAGAGGAAATAGTAGTGCTAATGATTACTGGAATAAGCGATTGTGGAATTCGAAAAAGATCAAGGGAGAATAATTAACCGCCACAAACAAGTATTTTTTTATTGATAAAACTATTTGATAAAGCTGAATTTACCGGTAGCTTGGTATGTCCTGCGAGTAAGTAAATAACTTTTTGCCCTTTTTCGGCTAATTCAAGTGCATGTTGGTAATTAATTAATATTTCTGAAAAAACTTCTTGAGGGTATTTATCGGCATCTCGTCTGATGTAATCAATGAGTTTTTCATTAACCTGTTGATCATAAAATACGGCATCGGCAAACTGCATTTCACGATGAGCTTGTAAGGTTAAATGATCTGGATTGCCATTTAAGGTGTGGATAAATACAATTTCACCGTCGGGCGGAGGTACTTGTTGTTTTAAACTGGCGATTAATTTTTGTTCGGCATTTTTTGAATCGCCAGTCAGCACTGCTTGCCCGATAAGACCTGCTAAGGTTTTTTCCCAAAAAGTACGACGATTACGTAGTCCTTTAACTCGCGCTTTAACGTGATCTCTAAATTTAAAAGAAAAACTTGCGAGTTTTCCATAGTTATCAGGAAGTAATTTATCAATTTGTTCGCGTAACATTCGCACTAAAACAGGGGCGCTGCCAGAGCTTGAAATAGCAACAATCATGGGTGAACGATCAATAATTGCAGGGGTAATGTAGGTGCAAAGTTCTGGTTGGTCAACCACATTAACTAAAATATTGAGTTGATTTGCTTCATTTGAAATGGCGGCATTTACTTGGCCGTTATTAGTTGCGGCGATAACAAGATTAGCATTTTTTAACATGCCATTTTGATATTTTTGTTCGAACCAAGTTAAATGGTAGTGTTCAATTAAACGTAACACACTGGCGCTAACTTGATCTGCTATTATTGTTATATTGTTGGTTGATTTTAATAGCAGTTCTATTTTTCTAGCGGCCACATCACCACCACCAATAATAATTGCGTTTATAATGTTACCGTTAAGGAAAATAGGAAAATATTTCATAAGCCATTGTTTTTACTTTAGTTAAAGCTGCCATTTGGCAATGATGTGTTGGTAACGACCATCCGATTTAATTTGCACTAATGCGGCTTGTAAGCGAGTTACAATCTTTTTGTCAGTTGATAGGCTCGCAGCAATATACAATTCTGAAGTAATATCAGGTATTTTATAAATGATCTTGATTTTATTAGGATCTAGTCCTGTTCGTTCTATTTCATGTTGCCAAGTGTGACTATTAGTAAAAGCAATATCGGTACGTTTATTATAAAGCATTTTCCATAAAACGGGGTAAGCACTGCTAAGATATAAGTTCTTTTTTTCAATAAAGCCATGGCTGATCAAATAGTTTTCAGCTAAATCATCTCTTATTGAACCAACGGTATATTTTTTAGCATTACTAATCGAGCTTATATTAATATCTTGGCGAGTTTTTAAAGAAACCAAGTAGGAGTCTATCGCATATATTTTGCCGATCCATTGGAATAATTTCTCTCTACTCGCATCGCGAAACATTGAAAAAATAAGCGTGTTTGGTTCAGTTTGAGCTATTTTATAGCTGCGCGCCCAAGGATATACTTCTATTGTTGCTTCGAGTTTGGCTTCTTTTACCATTAACCGCACTAACTCAACCATGGCCCCTGTTGCAGGTTTACTATGGTTATTTAACTGTAACGGTGGTAAGTCTTCGGTGACAATTCTAAGTTTTGTTGCATGTGAATTAAAACTCAAACATAGTAATATCAAGCAAAGCAATTGATTCATATCAAAACTCTCAATATCTTAGAGAATTACTTTCATACCTGTTTAAAGATATAAATAAGTTTATTGTTAGCCTTATCCTACTATCAAACACATAGGGTGTATACGACTATTCCCCGTAAATAATGAGTGTTAAACTAGCGCTAAAATTATTTATTGAGAAAGTAAATGCCTTGCATACAACTTAGATTAAATGCGAATGAAGAAACCGCTGAAAAATATAGTGATTGGTTATTGGCTTGTGGCGCACAAGCGGTAACTTTTATTGATAATAAAGATACGCCTATATATGAGCCACTTCCAGGTGATGAACAAGCGTATTGGTCTGATACTGTGGTTATGGGTTTGTATGATGCCAGTCATAATATGGATAAAGTGGTCGCGTATTTACAATCTATTCATCCCGATAAAAAATCCATGTTTTATAAGTTAGAACAATTGGAAGATAAAGACTGGGAACGAGCATGGATGGACAATTTTCACCCGATGAAATTTGGTCAACGTTTGTGGATTTGCCCAAGCTGGCGTGAAGTGCCTGAACCTGACGCGGTAAACGTGATGTTAGATCCCGGTTTGGCGTTTGGTACAGGAACTCATCCTACCACAGCGTTATGCTTGAAATGGTTAGATGGGTTAGATTTATGTGGTAAAACTGTGGTCGATTTTGGTTGTGGCTCAGGTATTTTGTCACTTGCAGCGTTGAAACTTGGCGCCAAAGAAGTGATCGGTATTGATATTGACCCACAAGCGTTACAAGCAAGTTTGGCTAATGCACAACGTAATGGTGTTGAAGATCGTTTAAGTTTATACCTGCCTAAAGATCAACCCATATTAAAAGCCGATGTAGTAGTTGCTAATATTTTAGCGGGACCGTTACGAGAACTTGCAACAACTCTTATTGAATTTGTCGCGGCGGATGGTGATTTAGCCTTATCGGGTGTGCTAGAAGATCAGGCAGAAGAGCTACAAACCATATATGGACAATGGTGTGTGATGAATCCTGTAACCGTACAAGAAGAATGGGTTCGCCTTGATGGGGTTAAACGTTAGTTTAACTGTTTGTAATAGCTAGTAAGGTGTTTTTATGCGCAAGTTAATTAGTTCAGGTTCACCTCTTGAAGCGCAAATAGGTTTCTCAAGAGCGTGTAGAATAGGTAATCATATTTCAGTTTCAGGTACTGCGCCGATAAAAAACGGCGCAACGGTTTTTATTGGTGATGTCTATAACCAAACGAAATATTGTCTTGAACTTTCGCTTGCAGCGATAGAAGAAGCAGGAGGTAAAATAGAAGATGTTATTAGAACGCGTATATTGCTTACTGATATTTCTTGCTGGAAAGATGCAGCACAAGCTCATGGTGAATTATTTTCAAAGCTGAAACCCGCTTGCACGTTTGTTGAGGTTAGTCGCTTTATTGATGAAAAATGGTTAGTAGAAACTGAAATTGATGGTATTTTATGCAAGTGAAATTTAAAAAACGCGGACAAACTACCCCATAACTAAAATACGCAAACCTATTTGAACACCACATTAGGCGTTGTTTTTGAAAGAACAAGGATATTTTAAAAAAAACAAATAAATATTAATACACTACTTCGGTTATTGAATCGTACAAAATCTGTACACATCAGTACTTTATAAAATGTCAATATCAAAAACGTATAAAAAACCGATTATTGTTCAATTTATATGCTTTTCAATCGCATAAAAAACACGTAAACTTAGCGCCCTTTTGACCAGTAGCTCAAAAAAACATCAGTGTGAAAATTGGGACTTATCAGCTAACCAGTAATGTGATTTTAGCGCCAATGGCGGGCATTACCGATCAACCTTTTCGGCAATTATGTTGTCAATTGGGCGCTGGTATGGCGGTTTCAGAAATGATTTCAGCAAATCCTAAATTATGGAATAGCAACAAATCACAACGTCGCCTACAACATAGTGATGAAGCAGGAATTCGATCAGTACAAATTGCTGGCTGTGATCCTACTGAATTAGCTTACGCAGCACAGGTCAATGTTGAAAATGGTGCGCAGATCATTGATATTAATATGGGCTGCCCGGCAAAAAAAGTAAACAAAAAATTAGCAGGTTCAGCTTTGTTAAAAGAACCGTATTTAGTTGAGCAGATTGTAACGTCTGTGGTGAATGCGGTTGATGTACCCGTTACGCTAAAAATTCGCACTGGGTGGTGTGAACAAACGCGTAATGGTATTGAAATAGCTAAAATTGCTGCTGATAACGGTATTGCCGCATTAGCGGTGCATGGTCGAACGCGGAATGATTTTTTTAAAGGTTATGCCGAATATAGCACCATAAAAGCGATTAAAGCGAACGTTTCAATTCCTGTTATTGCTAATGGTGATATAAATTCAGTTGAAAAAGCTGAGTATGTTTTAAGTTATACCGGTGCCGATGCCATTATGATAGGACGTGCTGCACAAGGACGTCCTTGGATTTTTCGAGAAATAAATCATTTTTTGAAAACAGGAAAAAAGCTATCAGCACCATCCATGGATGAAATTAGCTCAATTTTAATTGGGCATGTGCAAGCATTGCACAATTTTTATGGTGAATTTATGGGTGTAAGGTTTGCCCGTAAACATGTTGCTTGGTACATGCAATCGCATGAACAAGGCCATGTATTTCGCTCAAGTTTTAATGGTTTAGAGTCTGCTATTGAGCAACTCGAAGCATTAAATAGTTATTTTGATAATTTAATTTTGAAAGAGTCAGTACTTTATGTTTGAACAAAATATTTCTTCTCCCTTCGTCACCGGTGATTTGCAAGCACAAACTAAATCTTCACCATTACGCTCACAAGCAAAAATCGCGATCAGTAACTATTTATCACAATTAAATGGTAATGATGTTGATGATATGTACGACCTTGTGCTTTCTGAAATTGAAGCACCAATGCTTGAAGAAGTGATGAAGTATACGCGTGGCAATCAAACTCGTGCAGCTAATTTACTCGGTATTAATCGCGGTACCTTGCGTAAAAAGTTAAAAAAATACAGTATGAATTAATTTTAATGGCAGGTTTACCTGCTTTATAAAAGCGCCTTAGGGTGCTTTTTTCATTTTAGCTCGGTTAAAACTTAACTAAGTAGTCAAGTTTAATAAATTTAACATTCCTTCATAGGTTTATAAAAAGCAATGGAAACTTTTCGTCCAATAAAACGCGCACTGTTAAGTGTTTCTGATAAAACTGGTATTGTCGATTTTGCTCGCACCTTAAGTGAAAACGGCGTTGATCTTTTATCTACAGGTGGTACGGCAAAATTATTAGCAGACAATGGTATTAATGTTACTGAAGTTTCAGAGCATACCGGACATCCTGAAATTATGGATGGTCGAGTTAAAACCTTACATCCAAAAATTCACGGTGGAATTTTAGCGCGCCGTGGTGTCGATGAAGCAGTTATGGCTGAAAACAGTATTGATGCTATTGATATGGTGGTCGTTAATTTATATCCGTTTGCTAATACTGTTGCTAAAGAAGGTTGCTCGTTAGCTGATGCGATTGAAAATATTGATATTGGCGGACCAACCATGGTGCGCGCCGCTGCTAAAAACCATAAAGATGTCACTATTATTGTCAATGCGGGTGATTACGGTCGTGTTTTAAGCGAAATGGATAACAATAATGGTTCTTTAACGTATCAAACACGTTTTGACTTAGCCATTGCGGCTTATGAACATACTGCGGCTTATGACGGTATGATCGCAAATTATTTCGGTACTATGTTGCCCGCTTATAATGATACAGAAAGTCAGGTTAGTATTAGCGAACGCACTCAGTTCCCACGTACTTTTAATAGCCAATTTATTAAAAAACAAGATTTACGTTATGGAGAAAATTCTCACCAAAACGCGGCTTTTTATACCGAAGCACAACCTCAAGAGGCTTCAGTTGCCACTGCCAAGCAAATACAAGGTAAAGCACTTTCGTATAATAATATTGCTGATACCGATGCGGCGTTGGAATGTGTAAAAGAATTTGAACAGCCTGCTTGTGTTATTGTTAAACATGCTAACCCGTGTGGAGTCGCCATTGGCGAAGATATTTTAGCCGCTTATGAAGGTGCTTATAAAACCGACCCTACGTCTGCTTTTGGTGGCATTATTGCGTTTAATCGTGATTTAGATGCACAAACAGCACAAGCGATTGTCTCGCGTCAATTTGTTGAAGTGATCATCGCACCAAGTGTTTCACCAGAAGCCGCAGCGGTTATAGCAGCGAAAGCAAATTTACGTTTATTAACCTGTGGTCAATGGCAGAGCCAAACCACGGGTTATGATTTTAAACGTGTTAATGGTGGTTTATTAGTTCAAGACAGAGATCAAGGCAAAGTAACTAGTCACGATTTAAAAGTAGTCACTACACGTCAACCAACCGATGATGAAATGCGCGATTTGCAATTTTGTTGGAAAGTCGCAAAATACGTTAAATCTAATGCCATTGTGTATGTAAAAAACAGTGAAACTATTGGTGTTGGTGCTGGGCAAATGAGTCGTGTTTATTCGGCCAAAGTGGCAGGTATTAAAGCGGCGGATGAAAAGTTAGAAGTAGCTGGTTCGGTGATGGCATCAGACGCATTTTTTCCTTTTCGTGATGGTTTAGACGCCGCAGCGGCGGCGGGTATTACTGCGGTAATTCAACCGGGCGGTTCAATGCGTGATCATGAAGTCATCGCGGCGGCAGATGAGCATAATATCGCCATGGTATTTACAGGAATGCGTCATTTTCGCCATTAAGGGCATGTTTTGTAGGTTGTCACGAGCGCAGCGAGGCACAACAAACTATTAGTTAATGACATACAAGAATAAATTTAATGCCCGCATTTTGCGGGCATTGTTACGAATAATTAGTGTGAATTTTTATTTGTGCGTGGCGATGAAAGCTAAATCTGTTATAACTAGTCTTATGTTAAAAACCTACTGCAATAAATTGAACGGAACATAATAATGATAACTTTAAAATCAGTTGCTATAACATTAGCTGCCACTTTAATTAGTGTAAATTCGATCTCAGTTCAGGCTGCGACAAAACTTGAACAAGCACTTGCTGGCGAACAACGGTCTGCAGCGCATAAAGCACGTGATCAATTTCGTCATCCTAAACAAACACTTGATTTTTTTGGTTTTAATGACCACATGAGCGTGGTTGAAATCACTCCTGGTGGTGGTTGGTACATGGAAATTATAGCGCCCGCAGTAAAAGGCAGTGGTAAATATTATGCCGCTCAATATCCAGATATGGGTAAGGATGACTATTATAGTAATTCGCGTAAAAAACTAATCAAAAAAGTTGCGAGTAATAACGCCTTTAGTGAGGTGATTGTTACTGATTTTATTCCTAAAAAACAAAGTGAGTTAGCACCACAAGGCAGTGCTGATCTAGTACTGACCTTTCGCAATTTGCATAATTGGGGCGAAGCTGGCATGGCACAGGTATTTAAAGATGCTTATCGAGCATTAAAAAAGGATGGTGTGCTAGGTGTAGTCGAACATCGTATGCCAGTAAGTCAGCAATGGGAAGCAAATAAACGTAGTGGTTATGTACCCAAAGCTATGGTAGTTAAATTGGCGAAAGAGGCCGGTTTTATTTTAGCCGCCAGTACAGAAATCAATGCAAATCCTAAGGATAATGCAGTTCATCCTAAAGGAGTGTGGACATTACCACCAACGTTACGCTTAGGTGATACTGATAAAGCTAAATATTTGGCGATTGGCGAAAGCGATCGCATGACGCTAAAGTTTGCTAAGTTGGTGAATAAATAAAGGTTTATTGATTTGGTCGACACGAGTTGAACGAGGCTCGACAATAATGCACGCTTAGGTTTGCATAACCATTTTAAATTAATGAGAAGGTTTAAATGAAAGTTTTAGTTATTGGTGGCGGAGGTCGTGAACATGCATTAGCGTGGAAAGCCGCACAGTCAACACAAGTTTCTAAAGTATATGTTGCGCCAGGTAATGCTGGTACGTTAAATGAAAATAAATTAGAGAACATCAATATTAGTGCTACCAATATTTCAGCGTTGTTGGCTTTTGCGCAACAAAAAAATATCGGTTTAACTATTGTTGGTCCTGAAGCTCCATTAGTTGAAGGAGTGGTTGATACTTTTCGTCAACATAACTTGAATATTTTTGGCCCCACTAAAGGTGCTGCTCAATTAGAAGGTTCTAAAGCCTTCTCTAAAGATTTTTTTTCACGCCATAATATTCCTACAGCGGCTTATCAAAATTTTACTGAAATTGAAGCAGCCAAACAATATGTCTGTAAACAAGGTACACCCATTGTTATAAAGGCCGATGGTTTAGCGGCGGGAAAAGGCGTGATCATAGCAGAAAATCAGCAACAAGCTTTTGCTGCTATTGACGATATGCTTGCTGGCAATAAATTTGGTGAGGCAGGCTCACGTGTTGTTATTGAAGATTTTTTGGTTGGTGAAGAAGCTAGCTTTATTGTGATGGTTGACGGTACAAACATTTTATCCTTTGCTTCATCGCAAGATCATAAAGCCCGTGATAATGGCGATAAAGGGCCAAATACTGGCGGTATGGGGGCATATTCACCAGCACCTGTAGTAACACCGCAAGTGAATGATTGGGCGATTAAAAATGTTATTCGTCCAACTGTCGATGGTATGAAAGCTGAGGGTAATACTTATACTGGTTTCTTATACGCTGGTTTGATGATAGCACCAGACGGCAGTGCTAAAGTGCTTGAGTATAATTGTCGCTTTGGCGATCCTGAAACACAACCAATTATGATGCGTTTGCAATCAGATCTTGTAGAATTATGCTTATTAGCTTGTGATGAAAAATTAGATCAAGCGCAAATTCAATTTGATGAGCGTTCCGCCGTTGGCGTGGTCTTAGCTGCAGGGGGGTATCCGAATGATTACGCAAAGGGTAAAGTTATTTCAGGGCTTGATATTGCCGAGCTAACTGAGGGTAAAATTTTTCATGCGGGTACAATGATGAAAAATAACGAGGTGATAACCTCGGGTGGTAGAGTTTTATGTGCAACGGCATTAGGAAACTCAGTCACGGAGGCGCAGAATGCCGCATATCAATTGGTTAATCAAATTAGTTGGCAAGATATGTTTTATCGTACTGATATAGCCTACAGGGCAATTGAACGAGAACAAAATCAATAAATATTAACTTCATATGATAAAAAACAGTAAGAAGAGCAGAGCCGTTTTTTTAATTATTTCGTGTTTTTGGTTATAACGGTGCAAAATATTTTCTGTTTGCACCACCTCGTACAGCAGCAGCCATGGCAATCTCTTTTTTAACCCCTAAATTAATTGCCGCATCGACAATTTTTTGATCAAATTGAGCTGTGCTCGAACTCACCGCAGTACTAACAACTTCAGCACTATCCTCAGGGAAAAGCAATAATGTTTGCTTAACCAAGCTGACGACTTGTGTTGGAATTGCTTTTACAATACCAACAAAAATGTTAAGCATTTTATCAGAACTATCATTTTTAGCATTGCTGATAATAGAGTTTGAAATAAAAGGTTCAGTTGATACTGCAACTCGAACAATATCTTGTATTGGATCAAGGCTATTTTGCGAAGCAGCTAAAATAATTTCGTTGGCGTAAGCAGGCTCTGCACTAATCGCAATTTTGACCACTTCTGCACAGCTTGCAACTCGAGCGTGTAATACCGCTGCAACTACCGCAGCACTGAGTGCAGGTTCAGCACGAATGGTACCTAAAATAATTTCTTCATATTTTTTTGGATAGTTAAGTAATGCAAACTTTAAAATAGTATCAACTTTCTCTGGATAACGTTTGATCAAAGAACCAACACTATTTTCGATGGATATATTTTGCTGTACCTGTTGGCTTAATAATTGACTAATTAATTTTTCCTGACGATTTTCGATGCTATCCATGGCATAACTAGCAAAATTGACTCCAATAAGTAGCAAAAACAGATTAATTTTATTCATTTTTACCGCTCTTATTACACATGTAACTTATTTTTAATGGGGAGTTTTACAACTAAATATTGATTTCTCAGCTAAAAATTGAGTAATCAATATAAAGTAATTTAGCGAAGATATCTCCTGTTCGTTTATACACGAAATAAATTAAAACTTGTTGTTTAGGTAATTAAATAAACAAATAGTTCAAAAAAAAAGCGAACAAAACAAAAGATCAAAATAAAACTTGATCCTTTTAATAAAAGCCCTAGAATGCGCATCCAGTTTCAAGGGGTAACCCCGCGAACGGTTTTGATAGGTTTAGTCGCTGAGAAAGGGCGTAAATGAAAACGTTAAGGTTTTAAAATGAGTGTTTAAAAGTGACTTAAAAACTTTTGAATTACTACAAAAAAACATTGACATCAAAACACGGTGGCGT
>CAZVPC010000082.1:0-8425 GCA_964629005.1 uncultured Pseudoalteromonadaceae bacterium
GTATAGTATTTGTTAGTTAACGTTATAAGGATTTAAGGTGAAATTATTTGTACTTAGACAATTGTATTTATTAGTTGCCATTTCCTTGGTGACTATTTCTACAATGACTTTTGCGTTAACTGATCCTGCTGAAGGAAATAAAGTTAATGTCAATAAACCGAAAAATTCTGTATCTGAGTCACTATTAAATTCAGAAAGTATCGCCATAACCATTAATAAATATCAAGAATCAATTGATAAAATTGAGTCACAAGAAGGTATTTATGGTCAAGGATTAGCACAAAAATTAGCAAGTCTCGGCGATCTTTATCAGCGCAACGGTCAATATCAACAAGCCGTTGATGTATTAAAACGTTCATTTCACTTGTATAAAGTTAACGATGGTTTGTATTCTTCTTCTCAGGTGCCTATTTTAATAAAGTTGATCGCTAATTTAAAAGCACTAAAACAATGGAAGTTAGTCAATGAGCGTTATCAATATTTGTATTGGTTATCAGTCGAAAAATTTGGTGATGGTCGAATAGAAACGTTAGATACTTTGTTGACTATTTCTGATTGGTATTTAACCTCTTATAAGCATAATCAAGCGTTGAATATGTTGCAAACTTTGCTTGATACTTATTGGTTATTAAACAAAGCAGAGCAGTTAATTATTAAAAACTATGGCAAATACGATGTTCGATTAATCAAGGTTTATAATGATTTATTGATATTAAATTATTATATAGCGACCAACGAAAATATTTCATTTGAAAAAGATATTTCCCGTGGCAGCACAGATGAACCTCATGTAGCCATTCTTATTCAAAATCTTATAAAAATAAAAGTTCGGGCGTTTAATTATGGTCGAGATATTATTAAACGGGAAATTGATGTGTATGATCATCAAAAAACGAAAGATTATTTGTCTATTTCTAAAGCCCAGCTTAAGTTTGCGGATTGGCATTTAATGTATCATAAGCGTAATCGCGCGTTGAAATTATATAAATATGCTTATGATTATTCCATTAAAGTAGGCTATAAACCGCAGGTTATGGAGCAATTGTTTAATCAACCAGTGCCATTACCGGCTATTACTGGCTTTGAGAAACCGGGGTATGTAAATTTTAATAAAATTAAATTATCAGCGGATGACAAGTATGTGCATGTTAATTTTAATATCACTAAATTAGGCCAAGTTCGACACATCACTTTTATTGAATCGGTGCCTAGTGGTAAAAAAAATGTTAAAAAAGTTAGTGTGTTACGTGATATAAGATACACCAAATTTAGACCGAGAATTATTAAGGGTCAGGCAACTGAAACAAAAGATGTTCAATATTACGTGTTCCAAACTAATGAGGATTAATGATGAAAAATAATACCTTAGGGGTGAGCTTGGTCTTATTAGTTTTTGCTTTGACGGCGTGTAAATCGACAACACAACCGCCGCAGCCGCCTACACCGCCATCAACTTCACCGAGTAAGTCGCCTTCATCATCGGCATCTAGCTCAACTACAACCCGAAAGTCGTCAAGTAGTCAATCGCAGTCAAGTTCAGCACAATCATCTCGACAACAAAGTAGTTCATCAGCACAATCGCAATCTTCACAACAGCAATCGGCTTCTGCTCAACAATCTGCTCAGCAACAAACTTCTCAGCAACAAAGTAGTTCGAGCCAGAAGTCTGATCAGCAGTCAAAAAATAACCAAGCTGGTGATCAGCAAAGTACAACACAAGATCAGCAAGGTTCTGTCGGACAAAGTGACAATTCAGCTGATGAAACAGATATGAGTGCAGAGCAAACGAGCAATGAGAGTAAAGATATTGATTTTTCTGAAGAACAAAGTAGTGCCAAAAGTAAGAAAAGTGCAGACGATGATAAAGAGGCAAATTCTTCTTCAGCAAACGATGAGTCTAAAAATAATAGTTCACAGCACAGTGACTCACAAAATAAAAATGATGCTGATCAGACATCGCAAAACGGAACTAGTCAAGAACAAAATTCGTCTGCTTCACCAAAGGGTGGGAAAAAACAGACCAATGCGGGTGACACTGATGCCCAACGTCAGGGGGATGAACCTGTAGGTGATGTAGGTGATAGTGCATCACCAGAGGGCAAAAGTAATGGCTCTAATGCTGAGCAAGCAAAAACGAGAGCAGAAAAAATATCAGATCTTGAGCAAGACCTAGATCGTTCGATGCAAGACTATGATGGTATGATCTTAACAGAACGAGCTTATGTTCAAAATCGTGGCAATGAAAAAGGTAGTGAACAGGAGGTTGAAAATGCTCAGGCGGGTTCTCAATATGATGATGTTTTAAATGGCGAAAAAGACTCGAGTGCGCAAGGCAATGAAAACAGTGCTGATGCTGGTCAGGTAAAATCAAGCTCGGGTGGTGGTAATATGCCTATCTTAGTAAAAGGACGTTCAGGTGATTTTAATAATAATAAAGCTGTCTTTATGCCTCCAGCGAATATTCCTAGTGGTGATGACGATGACATTGTCGCCAAACAAATTCGTGAAGCGGCAATGTCAGAAAAAGATCCGGTGTTAAGAAAAAAATTATGGCAAGAATATAAAAAATATAAGAATCAAGAATAAGTGAGATAATTGATGAAAAGTATTGCTTCAATAAGCATAAAAAGTGGTTTGATTATTTTCTTAATATTAATTTCTGGTTGTCGTACCACCAAAATTACCACCACTAAACTTGTCCCCGTAATGCATGAGACTAAAGAAATTCCTGATACAGAATTGCTTGATGTAGGGATTAGAATTTTTGATCCGGGTTTAGATAATGTTGATGAGCTTGATGAAGATCAAGTTGTGTTTCCTGAAATAAGGAACGCGGAGTCAAATTATTTTCCTTACTTGTTAATGGAAACCATTCAATCAAGCGCGGCATGGGGGGCGGTGAGAGTGGTGCCAGTTGAACATGAAGCGGTTGATGTGATGGTGAAGGGGAAAATTTTACAATCTGACGGTGAAATTTTAGAAATAGAAATTGACGTTACTGATGCAAGTAATGAGCACTGGTATAAAAAAACATATTCTCAACAGGCTAGCCATTATTCATACACTAATAAAGCACAGTTAAGACAAGAAACATTTCAAAATGTATACAACAATATTGCCAATGATTTGTATAAATATCAGCAAACATTGTCGGTAAATAAGTTAAAAACGCTGCACTTAATTGCTGAGCTTAAGTTTGCGAAATCATTTGCGCCACAACAATTCTCTGACTATTTAACCCAAAACAAGGCAGGGATCATAAAAATTAATCGACTTCCGGCTAAGAATGACAAAATGATGGCACGTATTCGACAAGTGCGTGAACGAGATTACTTGTTTATTGATACTTTACAAGAATATTATGGGAGTTATGTCAAAGATATGCGCTTGCCTTATCAAGACTGGCGTCGAGAAAGTTATGTTGAATCAACGGCATTAAAAAATATGCAACGAAAGGCCACCGCGCAAAAATTGCTTGGTGCAGCAAGCATTCTTGCCGGTATTTTAGCCGCAGGAAAATCAAATGCATCTGCTCGCGCAGCTAGTGCGGTGGCGGTGGCCGGTGGTGCTTATTTATTAAAAGAAGGCTTTGATCGATCTTCTGAAGCTCAAATTCATATTGACGCAATTCAAGAACTTGGCGATTCACTTGAAGCGAGTATTGGCTCTCATGTGATCGAACTTGAAGACCGTACCGTTACTTTAACCGGCAGTGTTAATAATCAGTATAAACAATGGCGTAAAATATTACTTGATATTTATAAAGTTGATTTTGTTAAATAAACGAATCTTATAAAGAGAAAATAATTATCTACATGGTTAAGTACACATTTTTAAATATTCTATTGTTACTACATTTTACAAGGTATTAGATGAAGCAGTTTGAAGAGGTTAATGAACAAAATTCATCATTGCAATCAACGATATCATTATCATTAACTCATAATAACAAAAGTTTTCTTGCTAAAATTTTATTGTGGTTTGAGCGTAATAAGCTGTTTGTTTTTGCTTTAGTGGTTGTGTTAATTGCAATGTATTTAGTGTTTTTTACTTTGCCAAATACGGTGGTTGAGCCAGTTAAAGCTAAAAACGAAGAGGTTAAGGTTTATCTTGCTCAACAAAATAAAAAACCACTAAAAGAGTCACCATGGCGAGAAGTACAATTAGGTAAACAGCGAAAAGAGTCGCAAGAAATTTTAGCGAAAGTTTTAGAAAAGCAAAAAGTATTAGAAGATAAACAGGTGAATTTATGGGCAAAAAAAAATTTCAAGCAAGCCTTAGCATTCGCTCAACAAGGTGATCTATCTTATCGAAGCCAAGAATTTGATGCGGCTAAAAAACTATATCGACAAGCCTTAACTGCCTTAACTACTTTGGAAAGTACGATTGAACAGCAGTTAAATTGGCACTTAGCGCAAGCGAAACAAGCGTTAGCTAAAGATGATGCGCAGCAGGCGAAAAAAATGGCTCAAATTGCCTTATATCTTGCGAGCGAACCACTTGATGTTAATGGGCTTGAAAAACAAGCAGATAATAAAAAGTTACAGCAGGCGCAACGTTTGTTCGATCGATCTTTAGTACTGGATCAAGTTATTGCCTTGGTTAAAGAAGGTAATATTAATTTAGACGAACAACGGCTTGAAAACGCTAAAACAAGTTATCAACAAGGGTTAGCGCTAGATCGTCATTCTTTACTTGCCAAGCAGCAATTACAGTTAGTCAATAGAAAAATAATTGATCGTGATTACTCTAAAGCTATGGTGCACGGCTTTGCTGAATTAGCTAAGCAGCAGTTTACTGAAGCGCGACAAAGTTTTGTCAAAGCAAGCAAGCTAAAACCCAGCTCTGTTGATCCTAAACAAGCTATTGAACAGCTTGAGAGTGAACAGCAGCAATTTTTGATCAACAATAGTTTGAGCAAAGCTCGTCAATACCAACAAAATGAAGAGTGGGCAAAAGCGGTTCAAGCTTATGTTCAAGCACTTAAATACGATAGTTCATTGATCGCTGCACGCATTGGCGCATTAAAAACTAAAGCAAGGGCAGAGCTTGATCGGCAGATGCAAGCTATTATTGATAAGCCAAATCGTTTAACCAGTAATAATGTTTATCAACAAGCACAACAACATTATTTAAATGCGATAAAAATAAAACAACCCGGTAAAAAATTATTAACGCAAATCACTCAAGTTAAGACCATCCTAACTCAGGTTCATCAACCTATTGTGGTGGTCATTAAATCTGACAATTTAACTAAAATAATGATTAAACGTATTGGTGATTTAGGTCATTTCAATAATAAAAATATAAGCTTATCACCTGGAGAATACACTGTGATTGGTACTCGAAACGGTTATCGTGATGTAATAAAACAGCTTAGTTTGAAAATTAATGCGCCACAGCAAACTATAAAAATTCAGTGTGTTGAAAAATTAGTGAATGGGTAAGCAGTTGAACAATAATCATCAGGTGTCAGCAGAGCAAAACGATAGTCATATTATTACGCCAAGTAATTTTGTACCATCTTCCGCTGTTAACAACAAAAGCAAACGACACGTAAAAGCTTGGCAAGTAGTGCTTGCGACGGTATTTGCTTTGGCTTTTATTATACTTTGGTATTTATTTAGCGCTAAATCTGTTGTGGTTACTACTGCGCCGGTAACAACTAACCTAAAAATAACTAAGGGTTTTTATTTTGAGTTGGCCGATCATTTTTTAATGCGTCCAGCTCAATATGAAGTATCAGCGACATTGAGCGGATATTATCCGATAAAAAAAACTTTCACAGTAAAAACGCGACAAAATCAACAATTTCATTTTAATTTTATTAAGTTACCCGGTAATGTAAAGCTTAATATTAGCCCGTTAACATCAGTGCAGGTAAC
Organism: uncultured Pseudoalteromonadaceae bacterium; assembly: GCA_964629005.1. Lineage (GTDB taxonomy): Bacteria > Pseudomonadota > Gammaproteobacteria > Enterobacterales > Alteromonadaceae. The sequence goes on from CAZVPC010000082.1 coordinate 5,886, forward strand.
CATTGATGGCAAAACAGTGACCGTTAATAAGTCTAATACGGTCGAAAATATATCGGCAGGTAGTCATCATATAAAAATTATTTCGGCGCGTTACTTTTTATATGAAACTCAATTAGAGGTTAAAGGCAAGCAGCAAACTCAAAGATTAAACGTAGTATTACGCCCCGCATGGGCAGCAGTTACTTTAGACTCAACGCCACAAAATGCTCAAGTGTTTGCCAATGACGTGGTGCTCGGTTTTACCCCGTTGACAACAGAGTTAATTGAAGGAAGATATCAGCTTAAATATAAAAAAAATGGCTATGCGCTTGCTCAGCGAGAAGCAAATATAATTGCGGGACAGAATGTTACACTGTCGAAACCAAGATTAAATAAATTAATGGCACAATTAGAGATCAACACCAAACCTAATGATGTTAGCGTTACCTATGGTGAACAGTATTTAGGTAAAACGCCCTTAAAAGTAAAGGTGTTACCGGACAAAAGACAAAAACTATCATTATTTAAATCAGGATATCAAGCTCAAAGTTTTTTCTTGACTGTTGGCTCTGGAAAAACGGTGAATAAAGCATTCACTTTAACTCCAATTCTTGGGGAGCTTACTTTTAATACCCAACCGGCTGATGCATTGCTCTATGTTGACGATGTTTTGCTTGGTCGAGCGGATCAAAAAATAACCCTACCAACGAAAAAATATCATATTCGTATTAAAAAAGCAGGTTTTGCTGATTATATTGCAGAGGTTTTGCCTAATGAATCCTTAGAGCAAATTTTTAATATCAAATTGAAAACGTTAGAGCAGGTTAAATGGGAAAATATGAAGCCTTTTGTGACCAGTGCTAGCGGTAATAAACTGAAACTATTTAAGCCCAATGACACTTTCGTTATGGGAGCTTCAAGGCGAGAGCAAGGACGTCGTGCTAACGAGATTAAACGTACTATTCATTTGAATAAACCTTTTTATTTGGGGGTGACTGAAATTACTAATAAGCAATTTCGTCAATTTAATCGTGAACATTCATCCTCTAATCTGAAAGGTAATAGCTTAAACGGTGAGCGTCAGCCAGTTGTTAAAGTGAGTTGGTTACAAGCAGTAAAATTTTGCAATTGGTTATCAAAGCAAGAACATTTGACGCAAGTATATCAAATGGATGGTGATAAAGTGGTAAGTTTTAACAACCAAGCCAATGGCTATCGCTTACCCACTGAAGCTGAATGGGCGTGGGCTGCTCGATATCAAAACCATAAAATGATTAAATATGATTGGGGTAATTCACTAACTCCGCCATCAGTTGTTGCTAATATCGCAGATGTTTCAGCTGCGGCAATATCCGGCAACATTCAAGCGACTTATAACGATGGTTATATTGTTTCAGCACCAGTGGCGAGTTTTGCTGCTAATAAAAAAGGTATCTATGATTTGTCAGGAAATGTGTCTGAGTGGATACATGATTTTTATGCGATTAAAACAGGATTGTCACTTAAAAGTGAAGAAAATCCGATGGGACCCATTTTGGGCGATTTTCATGTGATCCGTGGTGCAAGTTGGGCACAAGGAGGGCGTATTGAGTTGCGCTTGTCTTATCGAGATTACGGTAAAGAACAACGAAATGATTTAGGTTTTCGTCTTGCGCGCTACGCACAATAGTGATTAAACTGACTAATAAAACGGGTATGATGCACTGAACGTTTAGTGGGGGATATTTTATGATGTATTTAATGACATCAAGCTATTTTAATAAAACAAAGAATACTCGGTTTAAACAATTGGCGGTCGGTTTACTTTTTATTAGTTTACTTTTCACTGGTGTGGTTTTATCGATGAGCCATGCTAACGCGGCAACTAAACCTGTAGATAAAGCGACTAAACAAAAAATTGAGCCAACTAAAAATAGTAATGCAAAAACCACAACAGCACCTAACAAAAAGCCAATTAACCAAAAAACCTCAGTAAAAGATCAACCTAAAAAAACGCAAAAACAACAATCAAGCAAAACAAACCAAGTGGATGAACAAACGTTTAAACCTTCTGTATCAATATCGGAAGATTTATCGGTTTCTTTTCCCGTCGGTATTTAAGGAATATATATGAAAAAAAATGCTGAAAGTGAATTTGTTTATCAATTATTTGCTTTATTGTTTTCAGTGATCATCGTGCATGCTGTTTATGTCACGGTGATACGCCCTAATGCAGCAGTGGTCATTGAGCAACAACAAGCGCAATACCTTGCGGGGACTCCAGTGTCTACTGAACGTTCAATTTATGTGGTACTTAAAGATTATGAGCAAGAAACTTGCTTTATTTTAATGGCTTGGTCATTGTTGATTATGGGCTATAAGGCGCGAGATTTGTTAAATGAAAAACGAGTTCTTAGCAATGCTTTGCTTAAAGTGAAAGAGGGGATGAGTATTTTCCCCGAGGATGCGCGTGAATTATCACGGCCTTTGCAAGCCTTGCCTCTTGAGCAACAGCAGATGTTATTGCCGCGAACCTTGTTAATGGCATTAAAGCGTTTTTCAGCAACGGCTAGTGTAGCTGC
>CAZVPC010000082.1:8525-12076 GCA_964629005.1 uncultured Pseudoalteromonadaceae bacterium
TTATTACAAGAACGGTTGGTGTTAAATACTCAAGATTATTGTGATAAAAATTTATTAAATTACTTAAAAACACCTGAAGGGGAAAAATAAACGGTGGTTAAGGTCATTGAAATTAATGATTATCAACTAACGTTATTACAAGCGAAACAACGCATTGTAGAAATTGGTTTTGCTCAAATTGAAGGGGAAAACTTACTTTTTTCTGAGCAAGCTTATCATTGTGCAAAAAAAGCCCCTCAACACAGTTATAACCGTTATTGGCATGATTTAGGATACGAAGTGATCAATGACGATAATAAATCGATTCGTCATTTCGCTGATCTTGCTTTTTTGCAGTTACAACATCTATTAAGTACAGTAGAAAAAAATGCTGAAGTTATTTTTATTGTTGCTACGGGGGTTAGTCAAAGTTATCTATCTTTACTTTTAGGGCTTGCGCAAGCATGTCAATTAAACGTACTTTCTTTGGTTGATGCGAGTGTTATTCGTTTGGCTAATAGCAATGCGCAGAGCCGTGTTCAATTTATTGATATTCAACTTCATGTTTGTACGCAAAGTAAGTTACACGTTGATGAAACTGTTACAGTACAAAGTAGTTTTAATGTTGAAGGGAAAGGCATACTTGGCTTATATCAACATTTAGCTGTTTGGATAAACAAATTATTTATTAATAAATATCGATTTGATCTTTTTTATAGTGCAGCAACTGAGCAAATTTTATATTCAAGATTACCACAATTATTAAAAAATAAAATTATTGATAATGGCGAAAACAAGGATGAAATCATTGAAATAGCAGAGAAAAAAATAGTGCTCTCGATGGCGCAATTAAATGAGCAAATTAGTCACTTTTTTCAGCCAATATTTAAGGGCGTTAATAAGAATGAAAGGGTGTATTTTAGCCAACGATTTGCAGCTCTTGTTGATACTAATTTTAATGAATTTAATTGGCAAGTCATTAACGATGAACAATTATATCAACAGGTTATTAGTCAACCGAAATTGCTTGATAAAAAAACGGCGGTTGCTTTTGTCGACTGTTTAACTCATATTAAACCATCATTATTAGCAAATACCTTAACCGTAAAAGTAGTAGATAATAATCATTTAACTGCACCGTTGAAAACTAATAGTGAGGTTTCACATATTGTTAATCAAGGCAAAGCTTTTCCGTTACCCGTTGTTGACGCACCACACTGTTGTTATTTATCTTCTTTAAACCAAGGTGTTATTAGTTTACAAAAGGAAGAACATAGTCAAGCTGAATTAATTTATTTGCAAAACCAATGGCAAGTTAAAGCACTGAATCATTCTCAGGTGCTTGTTAATGGTCGGTTAATTAAGCAAAACGAACAAATAAAACAAGGTGCGATTATTGAACTTGAAGCAGTGTCAGCGGTGTTACCAATAGCAAGTTTCATGTGTATTTACGTAGAAAAGGAGCTGATAGTTAATGCGCGGTAAACGTAAGTTTTCAACGTTTAGTTTATCTTTTCTCGATATTATGTCTTGTGGTTTTGGTGCAGTTATTTTGGTGTTTTTGATCATTAAACATGGTGCCGATACACAAATTGAAAAAATGAATGTTAATGTTCAAGCTGAAGTTAATTTACTCGAAAAAGAAGTTAAGCAAGGTAAAAAAAATTTAGTTGCAATTAAAAATACGGTATCGCAGTTAGATCAAAAATTAGTTACGACGCAAGGGTTAGCTCGGCGAATTAATGATGAAATTGATGCGATTAAAAATAAAGTGGCTCGCTTAGATAAAGAAAGTGATGATCAACAAATTATTGCGTTACAAGAACAGTTAAAAACATTAGTACAAAAAAAACGCAAATTAGAAGATGAACAAGCAAAGGGCAACAATGCTCGACGTTTTGTTGGCGATGGTAATCGCCAATATTTAACGGGTTTAAAATTAGGTGGAGCACGCATTTTAATTTTACTTGATACCTCGGCAAGCATGCTCGATAGCAGTCTTATTAATGTGATCCGGCGAAAAAACATGTCAGATGAAAGTAAAAAACATGCAGAAAAATGGCAAAGAGCAATTAAAGCGGTGGCGTGGTTATTGGCAAAATTCCCTTTAGCGAGTCGATTTCAGCTTTATGGTTTTAATACTAAAGTAACACCATTGCTCAAAAATAGTGAAGCGCAATGGTTAATGGTTGAAAACAAACAACAATTAGAGCAAAGTATAGAAAATTTAAAAACGATCATTCCCCAAGGTGGTACAAGTTTAGCCATAGCATTTAATGCCGTGAACCAGTTGGATCCACTACCGGATAACATTATTTTGATCACTGATGGTTTACCTACGCAAGGGTTACAAAAACCGCGTAAAAATACCGTGTCAGGGCCTGAACGAGAAGCATTATTTGACCAAGCGGTAACAGCTTTACCAGAGGGTATTCCGGTAAATGTTTTACTGTGGCCGATGGAGGGGGATCCCATGGCAGCTTCGGCTTTTTGGCGACTAGCGCAATATACCTCAGGATCACTTATGAGCCCGTCAAGAGACTGGCCTTAGGAATAATTTATGGCAAGAAAGGGTCGTACAGCCGAAGAATTTAATATTGCCTTTTTAGATGTGATTTGCTGTGGTTTTGGTGCCATTATTTTACTGTTAATGATCACTAAAACCATCCAACCTGTTGCGTTAGAAAAGGCCGAAGTTAATTTAGCGGGACAAATTAAAAATTTACAAAAAACCTTGTTTACCATTCGTGGCGAAACCATTATTTTTAATCGTGAGCTTAATGCTAAACATGAGCAAATAGACCAACAAACAAAACGCTTAGCAATACTAAAAACTCGCCTTGCCACCCTAGATGCCCAATATGCGCAAGAGTCGCAAGCGGCGTCTGCAAGCAATAAAGAAAAACAAAAATTAGCTTTGGCATTACAAACCTTGTCTTCAGAAATGCAGCGCTTGTTGGGTAAAAATTATCAGAGTAAAAATAATTTGATCGCGGGTATTCCTGTTGACAGTGAATATTTGATTTTTATTATTGATACCTCGGGCAGTATGTATAATTACGGATGGCCTAGAATGATGGCGGAATTGGTGTCAACTTTAAATATTTATCCTAAGGTAAAAGGAATTCAAGTTATGAATGACATGGGTGATTACATGTTTACCAGTTATAGGCGTAAATGGATCCCTGATACTGATGCACGACGGGCGGCAATTATCAAACGACTTAGAACATGGAATCCTTTTAGTAATAGTAGTCCGGTTGAAGGCATCCAAAAAGCCATCCGGACGTTTTTTTCGCAGGATAAACGGATCAGTTTGTATGTAATGGGTGATGAATTTTCTGGACGTTCTATTCAAAAAGTATTATCGACCATTGAACGGTTAAATCATTTTAATAAAAAGAAAGAGCGTATGATCAGGATCAACGCCGTGGGTTTTCCCGTGCAGTTTATGCGGCCGCGTAGTTTACAAACAACGGGTATTCGTTTAGCGACTTTAATGCGTGAATTAACGTATCGCAATGGTGGTACTTTTGTGGGTTTGAACGACTTTAGACTCCAACAATAGGCTA
>CAZVPC010000083.1:0-12035 GCA_964629005.1 uncultured Pseudoalteromonadaceae bacterium
AGTTATTGAAATAAATGCCTTGTATTTGGCGATTTTTCCTACGTATAAAGTAGATCACCTAATTAATGAAACTGGTATTAGCAAAGCAATGATTAATTTTCGTTACATATTTTTTTAGGATTTTTTATCCAAAATGCCTTAATAAACGTTAAACTAGTTGCTATTAAAAAGCACGGAACCTTGCAATGTCTAAAATCCAAGTTATCGCTTATTCTATTTTACTCTCCTTTTTACTGGTGTCATGTAGTACACAAAGCACAAACGATAAACCCATTAATAAATTGCCTGAGGGTGTTACTTTTATTGAGCAGGTAAAAGCTCAGCCCAACAAAATAATTATCCCGTATAAAAAGTACCGATTAGAGAATGGTTTAATAGTCATTTTGCATCAAGATCATTCAGATCCATTAGTACATGTTGATGTTACCTACCATGTTGGTTCGGCGCGTGAGCAATTAGGTAAATCAGGTTTTGCCCACTTTTTTGAACACATGATGTTTCAGGGCTCCAAACATGTTGCTGACGAACAGCACTTTAAAATTGTCACGCAAAGTGGTGGTAATTTAAATGGCAGCACCAATACAGACCGAACTAACTATTATCAAACGGTGCCGAAAAATCAGTTAGAAAAAATACTTTGGCTAGAATCCGATCGCATGGGTTATTTATTGGAAGCGATCACCGAGAAAAAGTTTGAAGTACAACGTGCAACCGTAAAAAATGAACGCGGACAGAATATTGATAATCGCCCCTACGGTCGGATTGAAGAAACAATAGATCAAATGCTTTATCCCCGAGGACACCCTTATTCTTGGCCAACCATTGGTTTTATGGCTGATTTAAATCGAGTTACATTAGCAGACTTAAAACAATTTTTTACTCGTTGGTATGGTCCTAATAATGCGGTGCTCACTATCGGTGGTGATTTTAATGAAACACAAACCTTAACGTGGGTAAATAAATATTTTTCGGATATAGCACAAGGTCCAGCGGTAGAAAAAATGGCAAAAGCCCCTGTTAGCTTACCTAAAAACCGCTATTACACGCTTACTGATAATATTTCTTTACCTTTACTCTACATTAGTTTTCCAACGGTTTATGGCATGCATAAAGATGAAGCGGCACTTGATGTACTTGCTAATATTTTAGGTAAAGGTTCAACGTCATTATTTTATCAAAATCTTGTTAAAACAGGACTTGCGGTGCAAGCAGGTGCCAGTCATCCTTGTCAAGAGTTGGCCTGTAAAATGAATTTTTACGCAATACCTAATCCCCAACAAGGTTTGTCGTTGGCTAAAGTAGCTAACGTTATTAAACAAACCTTGGCTGATTTTGAAAAACGCGGGGTTAATGATGAAGATTTACTGAAAACTAAAGTAAGTATTGAAACGGGCACTATTTATGGTTTGCAAAGTGTTGCTGGCAAAGTTTCGTCGTTAGCTTCATTTGAAACATTGGCGGGTGATGCTAATTATACCGAGCAAGAGTTATCACGTTATGAGCAGGTTACTAAAGCCGACGTGATGCGAGTTTATCGGCAATATATTAAAAATAAAGGCGCAGCGATCCTTTCAGTGGTACCAAAAGGATTAACAGCAGAAAAATTAGCCAATGTGGTGGTACAAACCGATAATTATAAATTGCCTGATGTGAGCAATCCGCCTAAAGTTGCCGAAAAAAGCATTGCCATTGTGGCTAATAAGTCGAGTTTTGATCGTAATGTTATTCCACCATCAGGGACAAATCCGATCATAAAAGTACCACAGTTATGGCAGAAAAAATTGAGTAATGGCTTAACTATTATTGGCAATAAAAACTCTGAAACACCCACGGTAAGTTTAATGCTTAGTATTGAGGGCGGCCCATTACTCGATAGTATTGAAAAAGCAGGCCTAGCCTCGCTGACTGCATCATTGATGGAAGAAGGTACAACAAACTACTTAAAAGAAGAAATTTCGAATGAATTAGCGAAGTTAGGTAGTAATATTTCAGTGGGTGCTTCTGGGCGTAATACGTATATTCAAGTGACTAGTTTGAGTAAAAACTTAGATGCAACCATAAATTTAATGCTCGATGTCATGTTTAACCCTGCGTTTAAGCAAGCCGATTTTGATCGTGTGAAAAATCAATTGCTGCAAGGTTTACGACAGGGATTGAAAGACCCAAATACGCTTGCAGGTAGAGCTTTTAAGCAAGTTTTATATGGCACTAATAATCGTGTGGGCTTGCCAGACAGTGGCACTATAAAAACGGTGTCGGCACTCACCTTAGCTGATGTAAAACAATTTTATCAACAATATTTTTCTCCACAGCATAGTGATTTAGTGATTGTTGGTGATATTGATAAAAATAAAATATTGTCTAAATTAGACTATCTTGCTCATTGGCAGGGCGCTGATTATAAAATTCCTGCTTATCAGCCTTTTCCTCAACAAGTCGATAAACGCCTGTATTTTGTTAACTTAACTGGGGCAAAGCAAGCGCATATATCCTTACTTCGTCGAGCGCAACCGTTTGATGCGACAGGTGACTATTTCAAAGCAACCTTAATGAATTACCCGCTAGGTGGTGCCTTTAATAGTCGTATCAATCTAAATTTAAGGGAAGACAAAGGTTATACTTATGGAGCACACAGTGGTTTTTCTGGTGGTAAAACGTTAGGTTCATTTAGTCTTGGTGCTAGCGTAAAACAAGCGCACACGGCTGATGCTATGGTCGAAATACTTAAAGAAGTTAAATTATACAAAACTTCTGGAATGAGTGCCGATGAAGCACAATTTATGCGCCAAGCTATTTCTCAAAACGAGGCGTTGAGTTACGAAACACCCAGACAAAAAAGTGGTTTCTTACGGCAATTAATTCAGTATAAATTGCCAAAAAATTACGGGGAACAGCAAACTGAAATTATTAACAATATTTCACTTAAACAGCTAAATGAAATAGCAGCACACGAATTAAGCAAACCGATGCAATGGATCATTGTGGGTGATGCTAGCGTGGTAAAACCACAATTAACACAACTCGGTTTGTCGGTAATTGATTTGAAACTACAGCCATGAACCTAGATTCAGTAGAGAGATGAAGCATTTAACACAAGGGTGTAATTTTTAATAATTATTGAAAATTATTGAAAATTATTGAAAATTATTTATTTACCCCAAGATATATTGTCTTGGTTGTAAATAAACCTCTGGAGTCGTTTTGACCTTATTATTAAAAGACTATTTAACAGCATTTAAGCAAATGCCTTATCTGCAAACCCTAACAGGGATCGGCCGAGGTATTGAACGCGAGGCGTTACGAGTGCACCCATACGGTGAACTTTCGCAACAGCCACATGCTTATGCTTTAGGCGCCGCGTTAACTCATCCGCAAATTACTACTGATTATGCAGAAAATTTATTGGAATTTATTACCCCAGTAAGTCAATCGCCTGAGCAAGTCATAGCACAATTGCAAGATATTCAAAAATTCACCTTGTCACAACTTGACAATGAACTGTTGTGGCCTTTGAGTATGCCTTGCTTTGTTGGTGATGCAGCTAAAATTGAACTTGCTCAGTTTGGTCATTCAAATATTGGCAAAATGAAGACGGTTTATCGCCAAGGATTAAAAAATCGCTATGGTAGTATGATGCAAGTAATTGCAGGGGTTCATTTTAATTTTTCATTTTCAAAGGATTTTTGGTCTTCAGTTCAACAAATATCAGCCGCTCAAAATTGTTCAACCGAGCCGTTAGATGATTTTATTTCGGCACGATATTTTGCCTTGTTACGAAATTACAAACGCTATTGCTGGTTGATCCCTTATTTGTTTGGTAGTTCGCCGGTAATATGTCCATCATTTCTACAAAACAAACCACAAAAATTACCTTTTAAGAAAACTGACAGCGGTTATTTATATCTTGAATATGCCACTTCGTTACGAATGAGTGATTTAGGTTACACCAGTAGCGCTCAATCAGCATTACGTATTTGTTATGATAATTTGCAAAATTATGTTGATGGTGTAAAAACTGCGATTAACTTGCCGAGTGCAGAATTTGCAAAATTAGGTGTGAAAATTGGCGGTGAGTATCAACAATTAAATAGTAATGTTTTGCAGATCGAAAATGAGCTATATGCACCAATTCGACCTAAACGTGTAACAAACCCTGGCGAGAAACCCAGTGATGCATTGCGCGATCGTGGCGTAGAATATATTGAAGTAAGAGCATTAGATGTGAATCCTTTTGCTGATACGGGTATTAGTGTTGAGCAAGTATATTTTTTAGATGTGTTTTTAACGTTTTGTGCCTTATCTCCAAATGAACAGCTCGATTGTACTAGCCAGCAAGTTTATGAAAAAAACATGAACGATGTTGTATTGCGCGGACGCGATCCTGATTTAATGTTACGCGATGCTGATAGTGAAAAATTATTAGTGACGTGGGGGGAAGAAATTTTTGTCGAGTTATTTGCGGTTGCTGAGTTATTAGACCGTGCTTTTCAAACTAGTAACTATCACGCTGCTGTAGAACGTGAGCTAAGTAAAATTAAGGATGCGGAACAAACGCCTTCAGCAAAATTATTGTGTTTGGCTAAAGAAAATAGCCAGAGTTTAACTCAGTTTACCTTGTCGATTGCGCAAAAGTATCGCCAGCAGTTATTAGCGCGTGATTATCAATATTTTGATCAAGCCTATTTTGTTTCGGCAGTGGCTAAATCTCATGCCGCCCAAAAAGCGATAGAAGATGCCGATACGCTTAGTTTTGATGACTTTTTAACGAATTATTTTTCTACTAAATAATATTAAGATTATGTTGTATTTAAATTGTTGCTTTAATACCCGTACACCAATTTTTGTCGTGTCTTGACGCGACAAAAAGCTTATTGCGATATATCACTTTGTTGCGCTACGCTACGCTCGGGACAACCTACCTTTCTCTCGTAAATTACAGGCAAAAAAAAGCGCGTTAGGGCAACGCGCTATAATAATGAAAAGCAGTCCAGGGAGGTTTTGCTTTCATAAGGTATGAGTCTGTTGTTTATTAATAGTTCAATATTTCTTCATTTTTTTTTGTAAATAGTTGGTTTTTTTTATAACACATTGAAATAACAGAAAATGCTTATTTTGCTTTTTGCTATGGCTTTTATATCAAGTGATTTTGCTTAAAAAAAAGCGCATTTATTTCTAAAAAGAATAAATGCGCTAAAAACATGAAACAGAGGGGAAAAACTCTCATTTATTAAGAGTATCAAAAGAGTTAGAAGTTCAGTCTATTTTTATTTTTGTATAATATTTATTGAAAATAAAAAAAGCACAAAAAAAAAGCGCATTCATTTCTAAACAGAAAAAATGCGCTAAAAACATGAAACACTAAGGGAAAAACTCTCACCTAGTAAGAGCATAATGATGACTATAAGTTCATTTTTTCTTTGTTTTTTTTAATAAATTAAATTTGAACAAAAAACAAGCAAAAAAAAGCGCATTTATTTCTAAACAGAAAAAATGCGCTAAAACATGAAACACTAAGGGAAAAACTCTCGCCTAGTAAGAACGGCATGAGTTGAATAAGTTCAGTTTTTATTATTATTTTTTGCTTATTGATAAAATAATGCTGATCTAGCGTATTGACTCTGGCATGATTGTAGATATTAATCATTTATGTGTCACATGAGTACATATGACGTTTACAAAGTACACACTTGCCGCACTGTTAATGCTTTTAAGCTTATCAGGTTGTGTAACCCCACCACCGAATAATCCCAATAATATTTGTGAAATATTTAGCGAACACCGTGATTGGTATTTTGCTGCCAAAGATGCACGGGAGCGTTGGGGGGTGCCTATTCATGTACCCATGAGCATGATGTATCAAGAAAGCTCTTTTAAAGCTCAAGCACTGCCGCCACGTGACTACTTGTTAGGTTTTATTCCGTGGGGACGAGTAAGTAGTGCTTATGGCTATTCACAAGCTAAAACGATGACTTGGGATGATTATATTCGTGAAACCGATAACTCAGGTGCAGATCGGGATGATTTTGAAGATGCAATAGATTTTATGGCTTGGTTTATTTACAAAACTCAAAAAATAAATAAGGTTTCAAAATGGGATGCTTATGATCAGTATTTGAATTATCACGAGGGTTGGGGTGGCTATCGACATAAAACTTTTAAGAAGAAGCGTTGGTTGGTCAAGGTGGCACGAAAAGTTGATAATCGTGCGAAAAAATATAATAGCCAACTTAAAGGTTGTGAACAAGATCTCGATCATAGCTGGTTGTGGCGACTGTTTTTTGGTTAAACATCAATTTTGTGGTGTCATGGGTAATATGTACAGCAAAGTTGCTTAAACCTGCATAATACTTGCCATAGTTACATTTTCAAACCTAAGTTTTAAGCATTTAATTATATATAGATAAGTTGCTTGAGTATAAAGCTGATGTTATATGGGATGGCTTTAAATGCTAAAAAAAAGGTGTCTTTTTGGTTAAAAACCGTTGCATTATGTAACGATACTAATTCATTGAGCTAGCTATTGTTATCCACAGAAATTGTGGAAAGTTAATTACTAATAAAGCCTGTGGATAACTTTGTAGATAAAAGCAATTGCACTGTCAATAATTACTACAGGTTGGAACTAGTCGTTTTGTATTTCATTTCTATGGTGATCGGGTAATACACGTACGGTTTTGATCATGTTCTCACTAACATCAATGATCTCTATTGGATAACCCGCAATTCTGGTGCTTAATTTTGTTTGTGGAATATCTTCTAAATACTCAACGATCAAACCATTGAGGGTTTTAGGACCATCAGTCGGGAATTTCCATGACATTTCTTTGTTCAGATCGCGGATCGTGGCACTACCATCAACAAGATAACTGCCGTCTGGTTGTTGACGAACTTCATCACAGGGAGCGGGTGTGGTCGTGGTGGTAAAATCGCCAACTATTTCTTCTAAAATATCTTCTAAGGTAACTAAACCCTGAATGTCCCCATATTCGTCAACTACCAACGCTAAGCGTTCTTTGACATGTTGAAATTTCACTAGTTGGACGTTAAGTTGAGTGCCCTCGGGAATAAAATATATCTCGCGTACTGCACGCAACAAAGTTGCTTTGGTAAATTGGCCTCTAGATAGTAATTTAACCACATCGCGCATGTGAATATAACCAACGACATCGTCAATAGTATCTCGATATAGCAATACTTTGGTGTGGTTAGATTGCGTTAATTGTTTTTGGATTTTTTTCCAATCATCGTTAATGTCTATGCCAATTAATTCGTTACGTGGGATCATGATGTCTTCAACAGTTACTTTGTCGAGATCTAGTATGCCAACTAACATGTCTTGGTCGCGTTCGGCGAGTAAGGCGCCAGATTCGTTCACTACGGTTCTTAGTTCATCAGAGCTTAGGTTGTGCTGTTCTCTTTGTTCATGGCTAATGCCAAGCAACATTAAGATCCCATTAGTGATCCAATTAACCGTAATAACCACGGGAAATAAAAGTTTTAATAAAAAAGATAAGATAATAGCACTAGGAAAGGCGATTTTCTCAGGATAAAGTGCAGCTAATGTTTTTGGCATAACTTCGGCAAAAATAAGAATGACTATTGTTAAAATAATAGTGGCACCGATAATACCCACATCACCAAATAAACGTAATCCGATAATGGTCGCAATAGCCGAAGCGGCAATGTTGACTAAATTATTACCGATTAAAATTAATCCAATTAATCGATCGGGTCGAGCCAGCAGTTTACTGACTCGTTTTGCCCCTTTGTGTTGTTGTTTTTCTAGGTGGCGCAATCGATAACGGTTTAGTGCCATCATGCTGGTTTCTGAGCTGGAAAAATAAGCTGAAACAATAATTAATATACCAAGAATGGTAAATAATGTACTAGTCGATATGTCGTTCAAGAACAATATCCTATAATGGGTTCTAAAAGTGATAAGGGTTTAATTAACATTTTACAGTTTTTTGGTTTTTTAAGTTGAATTTTGTTAAATGAAACCATAAGCCGACGCTAAATAATTAAACTCGGTTATACCCTATATTTAGCTTAAGATAAACTCTTTGACAAAACGACTACCAAAATAAGCTAAAGTTAACAAAGAAGAGCCTAACATCGTCAAAACAAGTACTTTATGACCACGCCATCCTTTTTTATAATGCCCCCATAAAGTGATGCAATAAACGAGCAGAGCAGAGAGAGAAAGAATTGTTTTATGAGCGTTTTCTTTAGAAAAATGATTTTCTAAAAATAAAAAGCCAGTGATTTGGCTGAGCAGTAAACACAAAGTTCCAATGGCTAATATTAAAAACAACTGCTGTTGTACCTGCATCAAGGGTGGTAAATGGCTGACAACCGCTATATTTTTACTTTTTAATTTAAAATTAATGTAGTTCACTTGAAAGGCATACAAGGTGGCAATGATTAAAATGCAATAAGCGACTAAGGCGATCACGATATGAGTCACTAACATAAAATTTTCGGGAGAAGGGATCAAATGTACGGTTGGTGGAATAAATGGTGTTGCCATTAGCCATAATCCTGAAAAGCCATAAACGACAGGTAAAAGTAAATTAGCTTTAAATTTAAGGGCAATGGCAGAAATAGATAAAGCAATGAGTAATGCCACGAGAGAGATCACATTGAGTAAATTAAAATTTACGGCGGTATCGCTACTGGCACTAAACATCAACTTGGTAATAAATAAAGTATGGGCGATAAGGGCAATACTACTGAGTACTATAGTTAGTTTTTGATTTGGCCCTTTAGGGTGAAATAAACGAGTTAATATGGCCAATGTAGCGCTCAAATAAGCGATAAATGAAACGGTTGAATATAAAGTAATTAAATTCACAACGTGCTCCAGCACTTAAAATGCCACTGTCTTTGAAACTGAAGTTTTATCATTAGGGTTAATTTACGTTAATTTTTTAATTATATAGGTAACAAGTGCTCAAAGTAACATAAGCCAAATTGAAACACTATGGCAAAAATGTATAACTATGTGATCTTTAATTATAAGCAAGTTAGCATTTTATACTTTCGCTAATTTTAGCTGCCGTTATAATAGGGTGTAATTGTGCCTTTGAATAGAGCTTTTAGAGAAAAATATGTTTGAGAATCTTACCGAACGTTTAACTAAATCGTTAAAAAATATAAGTGGTCGTGGTCGCTTAACTGAAGACAATATAAAAGATACCTTGCGTGAAGTGCGAATGGCTTTATTAGAAGCCGATGTTGCTTTACCAGTAATTCGGGAATTTATTGGTAAAGTTAAAGAGCGCGCAGTCGGTCAAGACGTTACTAAAAGTTTAACGCCCGGACAGGTTTTTGTTAAAATTGTTCAGTCTGAGCTTGAAGCCGCCATGGGAGAGTCAAACCAAGCGCTTGATTTGAAAACAACACCACCGGCAGTCATATTGATGGCGGGTTTGCAAGGCGCTGGTAAAACCACTTCGGTTGCAAAATTAGCTAAATTTTTAAAAGAACGCGAAAAGAAAAAAGTTTTGGTGGTCAGTGCCGATGTCTATCGTCCTGCCGCGATCAAACAACTTGAAACCTTAGCGGCTGAAGTTGGTGTTGAATTTTTTCCTAGTGACATTAAACAAAAACCAGTTGCTATTGCGCAAGCCGCAGTGGCACATGCAAAATTAAATTTTATTGATGTTTTAATTGTAGATACTGCGGGCCGTTTACATATTGACGAAGCGATGATGGGGGAAATTCAACATTTACACGCCACCATTAAACCAGTAGAAACGTTATTTACTGTTGATGCTATGACGGGGCAAGATGCCGCAAATACTGCTAAAGCGTTCAATGACGCGCTACCTCTTACCGGTATTATTTTAACGAAAACGGATGGTGATGCTCGTGGTGGTGCTGCACTTTCAATTCGTCATATTACCGGTAAACCGATCAAATTTTTAGGTGTTGGTGAGAAAATTGATGCGTTAGAGCCATTTCATCCGGATCGAGTTGCTTCTCGAATTTTAGGCATGGGTGATGTGCTTTCATTGATTGAAGAAGTTGAGCAAAAAGTTGATCGAAAAAAGGCCGAGCAACTAGCAAAAAAAGTTAAAAGCGGTAAGGGATTTGATTTAGAAGACTTTCGTGATCAGCTCATCCAAATGAAAAGTATGGGCGGCATGATGGGTTTGATGAACAAATTACCCGGCATGGGCAATATGTCAGCACAAGTAAAAGGTCAAATGGATGATAAAATGACAGGGAAAATGGAAGCGATCATCAATTCAATGACACCTGGTGAGCGTATTCGACCTGATATTATTAAAGGTTCTCGTAAGCGTCGTATTGCCTTAGGCTCAGGTACGCAAATTCAGGATGTAAATAAATTGCTTAAACAATTTATGCAAATGCAAAAAATGATGAAAAAGATGTCTGGTAAAGGCGGTATGAAAAAAATGATGCGCAGTATGCAAGGAATGATGCCACCGGGAGGAATGGGCGGCGGTATGTTTGGACGTTAAATCTTTTGTTTTTATTTTTTACTGTTAAAGTAATTAAATACTCTGCGATAAAAAGTAGTGAATTTAATAGCACGAACAGATTTGTCTTAGTAACTGATTGTTATAGTTAGGACTTTTTTATAAAAAATGATAATTAGTGAGTTTCGATTTCAAGTGCGTGAAAAAAACAACTCGTTATTGTTGCTCTTTAGGTTTGACTTTTCGTCAATTACTGCTTAAATAAACCAAAGATAACAATTAATTAGAAACCATATTAACTTGAACTTTAGAGGCATAAGAGCATTTAATAATAGACTTGGGCAACGTGTCTTAGTGTATATTTTGCTATGTAGTTCATTATTGTCTGTTGCTGCGGTAGCGGTGCAGTTATATGGTGATTTTCACCGCGATCTGGCTGATTTAGAACAACGCTTTGTTAATATAAAATCAAGTTATATTAATTCAATTGCGAATAGTTTATGGGACTTTAATGAGCCATTATTAGCGATACAAATTCAAGGTATCGTTAATCTACCTGATATTCGTTTTGCCAAAATTACCACGGAGTTGGGTAAAGTCTACCAGTCAGGTGATGAAAATATTGTTATTAAAAAGTCAATGGTTTCACCTATATTTTATGGGCAAACCCAAATAGGCACACTGGAAGTTTTTGCCGACTATCAAGATATTTACAGCCGTTTAAGGCAACGTGCTGGCTTTATTGTTATGACTCAGTCCATTCAAATATTTTTAGTGGCTTTTTTTATTGTTTTTATCGTTCACTTGTTGATCACACGCCATATTTTCAGGATCACCCATTTTTACCAAAATACCACCGCAGATAATTTAGACGAAGCTCTGGTGTTAACTAATCGTTCAAAAAAGAAAGATGAATTAGATTTTCTTGTTGATTCTATTAATAAAACGCGTATTAATTTACAGCAAGATATTATTAAACGCGAAGAAGCTGAAAATGAGTTGATCAGCCTTTCGGGTGAATTAGAGATCAAAGTGTATGATCGTACTGCAAAATTGGTTGAGAGTAATAAACAACTACAAAAATCGTTAGATGATTTAACCTTAGCCAAAGATCAATTGGTGCAGTCAGAAAAAATGGCTTCTTTAGGGCAATTAGTGGCAGGTGTTGCTCATGAAGTGAATACCCCCTTGGGGATTTGTGTCACTTCAATCTCTGCGATGGCAGACACTGTAATACATCTTCAGCTGGGCTTAGAGTCAGAAAAACTAACCAAGGCTCAATTGACGAAAAAATTAGCGTTGTTAAGCGAATACCAATCAATAATTGAACGTAGTATTAATAAAGCGGTAGAGCTGATCCGTAGTTTTAAATCAGTGGCAGTTGAACAACACAGCGATGCAGAAATGGAAATTAATTTAGCGGAGCATGTTCATAATGTTGTGACTACAGTAAGAACTTTGTTTAAGAAAAAAAATTATCAAATTGAGGTTAATGTAGATAAAGATTTTAACTTTATTTCTTATCCTAGCGCGTGGAATCAAATACTCACTAATTTCATGATGAATTCGCATTACCATGGTTTTGAT
>CAZVPC010000084.1:0-8956 GCA_964629005.1 uncultured Pseudoalteromonadaceae bacterium
CTAAGTTTATTTAGCGCTGTACACCAACTGTTCGCAAAAGTGACTTTCATCGTACCAATAAATCATCGAGATAAAAAGAACTAGATAACTTACACTACTAACTTACACTAATAATTTTAAAGTATTATAATCACAAAGCTTTAAGTTGAATATCAAGGTTTAGTTGTGAATTCTGAAAACAAAAAAATCTCTTCTGCCCAACAAATTCCCGTAAAAAATATCAAAATAAAATCTAAAAAAACGCATGATGTTGAAGTCTACAAACCTCGTGATCAAATTTATGTGCGTAAAGTACAAGGCATTTTTCAACGACTCCGGCAAAGAATGAACTTTATTTTTCTCGGTGTTTTTGCTTTGCTACCGTGGTTACAATTTAACGGGCATCAGGCAATATTATTTGATATTAGCACGCAACGATTTACCTTGTGGAACCTAACGCTATGGCCGCAAGATTTAACCCTGCTCGCATGGCTATTCATGTTAGGCGCCTTTTTACTGTTTTTTGTCACCACTTTTTTAGGTCGAGTTTGGTGTGGTTATTTATGCCCGCAAACCGTATGGACTTTTATTTTTATTTGGTTTGAAGAAAAAACGGAAGGTAGTGCCAACCAACGTAAAAAACTCGATCAACACGCCTTTAATTTCAATAAATGTTGGCGCAAAACATTAAAACACTTTTGCTGGTTATTTTTCTCGTTACTCACCTCGATCACTTTTGCTGGTTATTTCACGCCAATGCAAACCTTATTTATTGATACTTTCACCCTTAATACCACCAGCACTATCGCGGTTATTTTAGCGTTTTTTACCTTAGCAACTTATGGCAATGCTGGCTGGATGCGTGAAATTATGTGCTTACATATGTGCCCTTATGCTCGTTTTCAATCGGCAATGTTTGATAAAGACACCTTAACTGTATCTTATGACTATAACCGTGGTGAAAACCGTGGTCCTAGAGGGCGCAAACAATCGCCACAGGCATTAGGTTTGGGTGATTGTATTGATTGCAATTTATGTGTTCAAGTTTGCCCAACAGGCATCGATATTCGCAATGGTTTACAATACGAGTGTATAAATTGTGGGGCTTGTGTTGATGCTTGTGCGGGTGTAATGGATAAAATGAACTACGATCAAGGCCTCATTCGCTATACGACCGAACACGAATTACAAGGTAAAAAAGTGCATTTGTTACGATCCAAACTGATCGGCTATGCTCTGGTCTTAATGGTAATGACAACCCTTTTAGGTCTTGAAATTTATACCCGCGTTCCTTTAGCGATGGATATTATTCGCGATCGTAATGAACTTGCTCGTGAAAATTTTAGAGGTGAAGTAGAAAATGTTTATACGCTAAAAATTCTAAATATGTCGCAAACAAAAAATGTGTATCATTTGTCGGTTAAAGGTCTAACCGGTGCAAAATGGATCGGCAAACAAGAGATCACCGTCCCTGCGGCAGAAGTTTATACCTTACCGATCAGTATCGCCGTTGATCCTTATGATTTAACCACTTATATGACAGATATTGAGTTTGTTATTGAACAAGTAGCAACCGAAAATAAGGTTAAAGTGAGCCAAGAAAGCCATTTTTTTAAGAAACGCTAAACGCCTTGTTGCCTTTGCTGACACGATGGAGTGCCATGATTGCACTTCATCGCTTTATTTCTGCTAGACTGTCCCCTTTAATTTCCCTTTAAATAAGTAAAAATGCCCATGGCGAGTTTCGATTTTTCTTTATTAACGCCTGACTTAATTATTGATGGTTTAGAAAGTGCTGGCTTTTCAGTCGCGAGTGGTTTGTTAGCATTAAACAGTTATGAAAATCGTGTTTATCAATTTCATGACGATAACAATCAGCGCTTCGTCACTAAATTTTATCGTCCGCAACGTTGGTCAAAAAACACTATTTTAGAGGAGCATCAATTTACTCTTGAACTCGAACAGCATGAATTACCTATCGTTGCCCCCTTAGTCATTGATGGTTCCAGTTTATTTGCTCACGCTGATTACTTATTTGCGGTATTTCCTTGTCGGGGTGGACGAATTTTTGAAGTTGATAATCTTAACCAATTAGAATGGATGGGGCGTTTTTTAGGACGCATTCATGCGGTAAGTGCGACCAAGAAATTTGATTATCGTGCCACTATTTCAACCGATGAAATGCTTTTTCAAGCAAAAGATTTGATCATTGCCTCTGGTTTTGTGCCTAAATCATTACATCTGGCTTTTTTTACGGTACTTGATCAGGTGATTGAAATAGCGGCAAAACAATATAAAACAACCGATCTTATTCGCCTACATGGTGACTGTCATGCAGGGAATATTTTATGGACAGATGCAGGTCCACATTTTGTCGATTTTGATGATTGTCACATGGGACCTGCAATTCAAGATTTGTGGATGATGCTATCCGGAGATCGGCCACAACAAATGTTACAATTAGATACCCTGTTATCGGGTTATGAAGAGTTTTTTTCATTTGAATATAACCAGCTTACCTTGATAGAATCACTGCGTACTATGCGAGTGGTTAATTATATGGCGTGGTTGTGCAAGCGTTGGCAAGATCCAGCATTTCCTCGTAATTTTCCGTGGTTTAATAGCGAAAAATACTGGGAACAGCAAATACTGATGCTAAAAGAACAATTTTCAGCATTACAAGAGCCGCCTTTGTGTTTATTATCCATGTAACCGTTTTACTGTCGTAAAATCCCAAGCGTAACCATTCAACCTTATTTTACTGTTGAATAGTTGCACCAAATTTAGTTGTAACGAGGAAAGTATAACCATGAAAAAATTAGCAAGTTTAATGTTGGCGCTCGTCGTGCCGTTTTTAACTTTTGCAACCGATTACCAAGAGGGCAAACAATATACCGTTGTTAGCAATAAAACGTCAGCAACACCCGAAGTAAGAGAATATTTCAGTTTTTATTGCCCACACTGTTTTCGTTTTGAACCGTTTTTTGCCAAGATAAAAAAAGATTTACCTGCTGGCGCAAAATTTGAACGTAATCATGTTGATTTTTTACGTATGGCTAGCCCAGAAATTCAAGATATGTTGTCAAAAGCGTTGGCGGTTGCGCAACAATTACCAATAAAAGAAAAGTTAGTAGCCGCAATATTTAATTACATCCACGTGCAAAGAGCCACGTTTAGCAATGAAAAAGATGTGCGTAATATTTTTGTACTTAACGGCGTTGATGGGGACAAATTTGATAAATTAATGAAAAGCTTCATGGTAAACGGTAAGGCAAAACAGATGAAGAAAAATCAAGATTATTTTGCCAATAAAGGCGCCCTTACTGGCGTACCTACGATTATTGTAAACGGTAAATACCGTGTTAATGCCAAAGAGCTGGATAGAAACAATACCGAGCAAGATTATAAAGATATTATTAAATATTTGTTAGCCTTGTGACAAAAGGTAACAGCTTTACTTAAATAGATTGAGACATTGAAATGCTAACCGTCATCACAGTGACGGTTTTAACATTTTGACGCTTTAACAGCTGACTTATAACGCTAACGGTGGTGCCCGTTGTAATAACATCATCAATTAACATGATATGTTTTGGTAATGTTTCAATCGAATTTAAACTAAACGCATCACTTAAATTACGTCGCCTTTGTGCTCCTGACTGTCCGACTTGAGTTACTGTTTTTTTATTTCGACAGATCAAATTTGCCTGATAGGGTAACTGTAATTTTTGCGCCACTTTTTTTGCAATCAAATGCGCTTGATTAAAACCCCGACTTTGCCAGCGATTTATATGTAAGGGGACGGAAATAATGAGATCGGGTGGTAATAGCCACGCTTGCTTTATTAATTCTAAATAGTTTTCAGCTAATAAATGACTAAATAATTCAGCCAGTTCAAATCGTCCATGATATTTTAATTGGCTTAACCAATGATCAAACGGTGGCTGATGTGGGGCTAAACAAATGAGCTGATCAAAACTAATGTTAGGTAGGCTTTGATAAATGGCAGGCCAATTTAATAAATCCCCCTGAACGGCTTGATATTGAAAAAGCGGCAGATCTTGATGACAATAGTGACACAACAATAAATATTTTTGGCAACTAAGACCACACAAATCACAACTAGTAAGTGCCAATAAGGCGCGTTTAAATAAGGTTATAATTTTTTTATGATATGTAATAGGGTTTGATTTTTGCTGAACTAAGCTGGTAATTATTGGGGTAAAGTCCATGTAAACAGTCCTTGTTGTTGAGCGCTTTTATCAGCCAAATTATACATAAGTATAGTCTATTTCCAAATAGAGGTTTAATTACAAAATGTCAAAATCTTTAATTTTTAACTGTATCGGCCAAGGACAACCGCTTGTTTTTCTCCATGGTTGGGGAGTAAATTCTGCCGTTTGGCAACCGTTAGTGGAAAAACTGAAAACTAATTATCAAGTGATCACTATTGATTTACCGGGTTTTGGTTTAAATGTCGATAACAGCATAACGCCTTATTCTCTTGAACAGGTAAGTGAATTAATTTATCAAACCATTGCCCAACCAGCAATCTATGTGGGTTGGTCTTTAGGCGGGTTAATTGCTACACAAATAGCGCTTACCCATTCAGCACGAGTTCAAGGATTAGTTACCATCGCAAGTAGCCCACGTTTTTTAGAGCAGAGTGAAAATAATCAAGTGATGTGGCCGGGAATAAAAGCGGAGGTACTCAAGCTATTTCATCAACAACTTGGGCAAGACATAAAAAAAACGTTAGCTCGATTTCTAGAGATCCAAGCGATGGGAAGTCCTCATGCAAGAAAGCATTTTAAGCAAATTCAACAATTAGTAATGCAATACCCCATGCCTAGTCAACAGGCTTTTGATCAATCATTAGCGCTGCTTGAAAGTGAAGATCTTCGTACTGAACTCACTAAAATAAAGTTGCCCTTTTTACGTTTATACGGCCGCTTAGACAGTTTAGTGCCCGCCTCGGTTATCGAGAACATTAATCAATTAAGCCCCAATAGTGAACATTACATTTTTAACAAGGCATCACACGCACCGTTTATTTCACATTTAAATGATTTTTATCAGCAACTAAATCAATGGTTAATGAAATTTACTCCAGCACAATAATAACACCAATATTTTTTAATAAATCATGCGTCACTAAATACGTTATTTTATCGGCATCTTGTTGCGCTAGAAGTAGCTCAGTTAAATTGTTTTGCCAAGTTTGACGTGCCTTGATCAACAATGGATTTTCACCAATTAACGGGTGTTCCATCGCAAAATTAAGATCATTAGAAAACAACGACACTAGTTGACCGTTATTGATCACATCTGCACGATTTTGTTTGGTTGGATAAAGGATCGCTCCGCTAGCTTGACGTATTTTTGGATCGAGTGACGGGATAAAATTACTGCCTCTAACATCAATAACAATACCGGTGATTTTCGTGATCTGTGGCTTTTTGGGGCTATTTTTTTGTAATATAGCCTCAATATCTGTCACTCTTTTACTGAGTTTCGCCAACTTTTGTGTAAGCGCCTGCTCTGAGTTAAAAGGGGCATTAGTTAATGTGGCCGCATGGGCTACGCCAACAAAAGTTGATAAAAAAGGCATTAAATTAAACGTTGCCAAATTATTATCAGTTAAGTTTTTATAGATAGCATTCGCGGTTTTACCTCGTAAGGGTGCTTGTAATTTTACTTTACAAGAACCATCAGCACGATTTTCTCGAAGCTTAATAACGGCTCCTCTAATAGTCCCCTCGACACTTGATTTTACCGTGTCACTGGTTAGCATATAATTGCTCACCAAGGTCGTCGCTGTAACCCTGACCCCTTGAAAAGACTCCAGTAAATTCCTTTGAGCATCAACGATTGCTGCCCGACAAGCCAATAATGGTGCAACTTTAGGGTTTTTCCCCTCTGGAGCTACACCGTAACCAATCGCAGAAACCGAGGCGCTAGTCCAATCAATTTGACCACTTGCGCCAACAAATTCAGTAAAATGCCCTTCTTTTGCCTTCAATGTGGCCGAACTTAACATTGTTATCACGATAATAAAAAAATATTTCATTACTCTTCACCTACATTCATCAGTATATCCTTAGTTTTCCATGGTAATCGCACCTAACACCGCTTTCATCGCACTTTTATCAAAGCTAACCTTCTTAGCCCTTACCGCAAAAGGCGAGGCATTTTGAATATGAAAAGGCTTGTTGTTTGAAAAATTACAATTCTCTAGTTGTAAGCGTGATCGTCCTGAAATAACAATAGCGCTGCTTGAACTGCCATTGAGCTGACAATTTGATAGTTTAACGCTCGCGTTACCACCAATCGTTAACGCTGAATATTTTGAATGGCTAGCAATAAAATGATTAATCGTTGGCTTACCCGATTTTATTTCAATTCCTATGCCCGCATTGAGTAATGTTAACCCTGTTATTTCTACAGTTTTTGTACTATCGAGGATAAGATATTTTTGTGTCGGTGATTTTGATGATTCATTATTAAAGATGATGGCTCGTTTTGAATTGCTTTTTTGCTGACCCCAAAAATAAGCAATCCCCTCAATGGTTAAATTAGTCGCTTGTTTAAATTTGATCGCGACACCCGGTTCAACCAATAGCATTGAATCAACCGGAAACACGGTATTAGCGGTGATCACATAAGGGCTATTGCGTCGAGTTAACGCCGAAATACCCGTATAACTACCGGCAAGCAAACTATCTAAAATATTAACATGGCTTAGCTTTAACGGATATATGGGGATTGAAATATCACTAGCATTACTTGGGTTTTTAGCTTTATCTAAAGCAACCACATTATATTGTCGCGTTTCAAAAGGCGTAAAATTGCCCGTTAAAAGCACACTATTTTTGTTAGTGGTTGCAACTAATTGGTTTTTACCACGCGCTTGTAACCCTATTTTATAGCTTACCGGCTCTTGCTTGTTCTTATCCCAAGATAATTTGATCTCGTTTGGGCTAGCAAAATCAACCTTTAGATTGCTGATATTACTTGGTTTTTGATTATCAAAATTCACTAATCCTGTCGAACTTATCTGTACGGCAATTTGCCCTTTGTTATCAATTAATTTTCCGGTAATAACTTTTTGTGCGCCATTCCAACGTTTATCAACCACAACTTGGGTGCGATAAAAACCAGGTTGTTGTTCGGTTAAATCGAAAGTACCAATGCCTTCAATATCAGCAATAGCTCTTAACCCCTGTTGTCCTTTGATCGCTAGCGTTAACTTATCACCATATTTTAGCCATTTATTAGCGCCATCATGGATCACCATATCAATACGTGGTAATTTTGAGCCAATATAGCCGCTTGGTTCTGGTATGGTTGCCGCAATAGCTCGACCTAATTCATCGGCAGCCGCAAAAAGATTTTTATCTTCTAAATGCATGGCCGCAAGTGCTGCATTCAATAATATTCCCCAAGGGCTCACCGAAATTCCCCCCGCACGCGAGGTGATCGTTTTTTCTTCGTGCCAAAGTTTTTTACCTTCTTTTGAAATCAAGGTAATACTAACACCGAGTTTAATTTGCGCATAAATACCGGCATAAAGTCGTTGGTATTGGGTTACCTTACCCGTTAAAATTGCATCAGCACCTAAGGTACGTGCGAGTTGTTTGGGCGATAAGTTATTGTTAGGATCTTTGAGATCTATTTCTTTGGTATGAATAAGCTGAAAATTTTTATTAGACAAATGACTTTGTAAAATAGCTCTTAGTACCGCGGGTGCTTCAGCTGCCGACGTTTCATTACCTAACTGAGCTATGGCGATAATTTTAGGAATATCTTCTTGTTTCAGTGGGCCATTATTACCCGTAGTTAATTCCTCGATAGTTCGAATGGGCTTAGTAATAGCAATGGTGCCTTTGCGGCTGACAGCGCAGCTTGTTAACATTATTAGCATAACAGTCACACTGACGAAAAGATTAATTTTGTTGTTCACTAAGATCTCCTTTTTGCTCGATTAAGAGCAAATCTTTTAACGACTCTTTATTGTTATAGTATGGAATTTGCATTTCGTCTGTAGTTGGCTGTAAATCAGTGCTTTTTCCACCTAAATACCACAAACCTTGTAATTGTTTAGTAAGTAATTCTATCGCCAATAAACTGCGATCCATTTTTTCTAGCACTTCTGGTAACTTTTCAACACTTGGCTCCGTTTTATTGCTGAGCTTTGCTAGCTGCGACATCAACTGATCACTTGAGCTTAACACTTGTCTCGACTCAACAAGGCGTTGTTGGAGTAATTTAAAAATTGGCGTGGTTTTTTGCTCCATGGTTGTCATTAACTGTTCAAATTTATTAATGGTCTTGGGAAGCTGCTGAGACGTTTGATTTAAAGATTGCGTGAGGGTAATTGAGTTGGTTAATATTTGGTTAATATCTGTTTCTTTGTTGGCGATATTTACGGTGATTTTTTCAAAATTTTTGATAACACTACTCAATTGTTTTGAAATTTCTGCTAAATTAAATTCTTTCGTTAAATCAGCTAAGGTTTGTGGTTCATGTGTGGCAATAACTGCGCCTGAAGTTAACGTTTCACTTGAATTTCCCGGTTGAAATATCATCCCTTGTCCAATTAACATGGTATCAAAACCAAACTGTGAGTCTATTTTTAGCGTGCTGCCTACGGTATACAGTGATTTATATTTATTCGGGAGACTTATCGAGATAAAAACTTTACCTGTGGGTAAAAGCGCTATTTTAGAAACTTCACCAATAGCAACACCTGATAACTTAACCGGCGCACCTAAGGTAATACCATAGCTTTGTTTAACTTCAGTACTAAACTCAATCACGCTATTGAGTGCTGACAAACCACTTTTTATTGTCGCTAAATAAATGAACGCCACAAGCGCAAATAAAATAAATAAACCGACTAATTTTTCCTGTGCGGTGGTTTTAAATGACTGCGGTAAAGCAAAACTCATGGTTAATATTCCAATAAATTATGATT
>CAZVPC010000084.1:9056-11608 GCA_964629005.1 uncultured Pseudoalteromonadaceae bacterium
AAATTCAAATTCTTCGGCTAAACTAACTATGCGCTCGGTGATTTGTTGATCAGCTAACAACGTATGAAAAGACAAAGGCAATTTGCAATTTTCAAGAACTGTATACATTGATAATAGTCCCTCACTTTCGAATTGCATTCCTACTCGGTTAAATAAATCTTTTTCTGTTAAGTTGGCACTGAGCTGATCGCCATATAAAACATCACCCTGTTGCGGTTGCAATGTCGCATTACATAAATTCAGTAAACTCGTTCCCCCATCTAAAACCCCCGTTTTAACCACCACAATATTGTTGTCGGCTAGGGTTAAATTTAAATCTGTAAACACGCACACTTGCTCAAAGGCTAAATCAATGTTTTTAAGCGTTAAGAGTGTTTTCATTGGTAAGCAACCAATGACAATGAAATGTTAACCGTAAATAAAATGATCAATTGACTGGTGGTAGAACTAGAAATCGACTGAGAAATACTGGCAAAACGAGCTTCCACCGAAAGGCCATAATAAATACAAGCTAAGCCAATAAATCCGCCAGCAATAATCGCTTTAGCCGCACTAATAATAACTTCCGACATTGAAATTTGTGCCAGAATTGTTAATAAAAAACTATTAAAGCTAACCAACTCTGTTTGTAACAATGAAATGAGTAACCAAGACGATAGCAAACAAACTAAATCAAAATAAAAAAACATTAATAATAGTGACAACGGAAAAGCATAAAAAACGGGTAACATGAGTAAAAATAACGGACTGATCCGTAAGGCTTGCAATGTTTCTAACTGTTGATGTTGTTTTAAATAGCCAATTTCAGCGGTAACAGCATTGGCTGAACGAGCAATTAAAATAATACCCGAAATAAGCGGCCCCACTTCTCTAATAATAACTAACACAAATAACTTGGCGTAATAATCAATAAAATGCCCCGCTTCACCTAAAATTGAATAGGTTAATGACATCATCAAAAGCCCCACCAATACAGCAATAACGGTGTTAACATAAATAGCTTTTAAGCCGGTATTGTAGAGCTGCCGAATAAATAATTGTCGAAAAAGCGTAAATCTATTCTGAGAAAATAGTAATCGAGAACTCGTCAATGATTTGCTAAAAAGACCCAATAAATCGGCGAGCATAGCAAAATGTTTAACAAATATGTGGCCTAACTTACCGAGCAAAGCCATGCTCTTTTCCCCAGGTTATGGCTATGTTAAGTTTGTTTTTAGCCTCCGCCAAATCATAATACAGTAACGCCCTGTTATAATTTTTACTGGCAACAAGAATTTGCTCTGCTGTTAATGATAATTGACTGATCAACATCATAGTATCGGCCGCAGCCAACCAGTTTTTTTGATGAATAAATAATAGTTTAGCCTGTTTTAGTAAAACTGGATTGCGCTTTAATTTTCCCTTAATAAAAAGCGCTTGTGCATAATGTTTTGGTGATGATGCTAACTTCGCAAGTTGTGGCTCAGTTAATGGGTATTTTTGTAATGTTTTTATGATCGACTGTTGATTTTCAGTTTCAGCAAATTTTTTCGTTTGAATAAGCCAATAATTTGTTTTATAGATAGTGTAATTGGTCGCCGCAGCAACAAACAAATTTACAGAAACTTTTGATTGTTGCGCACTTGACCACATTAGTGTACAAAATAAGGCTTGTTTTTTTACCGTACGTGAGCATAACCACAGATAACCATCAAAAGCATTTTGCCATTTTTTTTGCTCGACCATTTTTTTACTGAGCTGATGAATTTCCATTGCGTTTTTGGTATTGCTGGCAATCAAATTAGCGAGCAATAATGCTGGCTTTGATGTTTTCTCGATATTGCTATTTGAGCTGCAAGCACTAAGCAAAACAACCAGGCTAAGACTGAGTAGTTCTTTTAACATCTTGTAATATCATCCTTTTTAACACCTGAAAATTATCTTCGGTATTGACATAAAGCTCTAAAATCTCAATCGCTTCTTCAGGATCTTTATGTTGTAGCATAAAGTTAACACTTTGCCGCAACGGTTTTAATGCACTATTAGCAATTTGAATTTCAAGTAAATCGGTGAAATCATCATAATGCCCCTGTATAAATAAAGTTTTTGATTTTCGCGAGAAACGCCAAGCACTAAAACGCAGTAAATATCGATTTAAAATACTGGCGACTAAAAACGCTAACGCCATCGCAACTAGATCACCAATTTTGTCAAAAGAAATTTCTTCAAACTGCTGCGCTTTTTCACTAACCGTGGCATTATTAGTGGCTCGGATCAATTCAATATAGCTTTTAGCGACCGCGTTTAACGGATTGATTGTCAAAGCTTTTCTGAATTGAATTTCCGCATTAGTTATATCTTTATGCTCATAAAGTGCCTGACCATATAAAGCAAATAACACATCAACATTAGGATAGCTTTGGGTAACTTTGGCTAAATATTTTATCGCTGCCTTAAACTCACCTGCTTCTACTTGCATTTGTGCCTTAACTATGGCAACTTTTTTACTATCGGCAGCAATGCTGGTAAAACTGAACAACAGTAACAATAAAAAAACAACCGCTTTTCTCATT
>CAZVPC010000085.1:0-3211 GCA_964629005.1 uncultured Pseudoalteromonadaceae bacterium
AGTTGGTGATTTTAACAAGTAGAAATGAGCACATATTTAGTGAGATTGGTATAACTTGGCCATAAAAGTGATCAAGCCACCGTATACCACCATAATATGAATAAAAGCGGCAAGGTAAATAGCGCCAATAAATTTGCTTAATGGCACTAATGTTGATAAACCATATTCGCCAATTAGCCACGCCATCAAGCCAAATACACCAATAGGGGTTAATTGTATAACCATGCGGGTTAGTTGAAACATCACTTCTGCACCCGCTTCAATTGCTTTTTTTAACGGTTCGGCTTTTTCACCAACTTTGTTGATGGCAATAGCAATTAATACTGCAAACACAATGATTTGCGGCACTTTTCCTTCACTTAGCGAGGCAAAAGGATTTACTGGCAGCATATCTTGAATTACTTGGAAAAATCCGGGTACGTGGCGTGTTAATACTTCGTTTGATATGAGGTGGGTACTACCTGCCATATCAATTGAAGTGCCAATGGCTAAACCAATTAATGATGCCATGGTGCCAGTAAACATAAACATTAAAAACGTTTTTAAGCTTAAACGTTTTAAACCAACTTGGGCGCCAAATGAGGTAATACTCACGGTAATAGCACAAAAAATTAAAGGTGCTACTAACATTTTAATGAGGCTTATATAAAGTGTGCCGAGTGGTTTTAGTGCTTTTGCGGGTTCGCCAAAAATAAGGCCAATGCTTACACCAAGTATAAAAGCAACTAATACTTTTTGCCAAAAAGGAATGTTTTTAATCGTTTGCCACACCGTTATATTCTCCACTTTATTATAAATTTTTATTGAGAATAATTAGAGTATGAGTAATTGTTGTGTAAGTCTAATTTTTCATCTGACAATTAATGCGGTTAATCGCATTTAGGTTTATAAAAACAACCAAAATTATATTTTATTGACGATTTGAAGCCAATATTTCTTTTAAATCAAAATAGCGTTTAATTATTTCTTTGGGAGTACTCGTGGTAAAGTTTTTTTGAGAAAGGCTTGCAAACAACTTTTGCGCGGTTTGCTTTTTATTTTGCTGATACATTACTTCTACCACGCGTAATTGGCTGCCTAGTTGGGTGATTTTATCGTGCGATTTAATCGAAAATTTTAGTGCCATTTTATAGCTTTTTTCGGCATCAGCATATTGTTTTAGTGTTTGTTGTGCTCGTGCTAAGTTGTAATAAACGATGCCAATTTGCTGTTCGTTTTTATACTCTAGTGCCCAAAAAAGTGCTTTTTTACGGTAATCAAGTTGTAATTTAAATTGCTTTGATTTTCCTGCTATATGCCCGAGATTGCCGTATAATTCACGATTAAATAAGGGAACGTTTCTTTTTGCATATATTTTTTCTAAATTTAATAATGTTGCTCTCGCTTCTTCTATCCGATTATTCACATAAAGTAAATTAGCAATTTCAATTAAGCGCATTGGTTTTGGTATTGAATCATTAATGAGCGATAATAATTTAACTGCTTTGCTTAAATATTTGTTGCCATCAATATTTTTACCTATTGCCAGCGATAATTTAGCTTTGTAAATTTGCACATAAACTTGAAAAATAACGGGAGCATTGGTTTTATCTAACCAATAGTTAGTTATTTCAAGTAAAGTAGTATCATTTTGTAAAATGTATAAAGCATCCATTTGCAAGAGCTTATATTTAAACCACATGCGACTATTTTGTTGGGTATTGGCGAGTAAGTATTTAATGTTTTTTAAACAATCGTATGAAGAATGAATACAAGTGTTATCAATCGTTTTTCGTAACTCACTAGCATTATTGCTTTGAGCAAAAAAACTAAAAGTCAAAAGTAAAAACCAAGGGTATAAATATTTAATATGCAAATTTGCCGACACTAAAAAAATAGAACGCTTATATTTACATTAAATAACAAGCTTGTCTACCGCATCTTTCGTCGATAAGTTCTTATTGATAAACCACGCTATTAGGTAAGTGAACATTCACTATTAGATAGTTATTTGTCAATAAATTCAACGGTTGTTTGCCGACGTCTATCAATAATTAATTTAGTTACATCGGGTCGGGAGTAATGTCCTGCAGGATCAAAGTTTTGTCTCTCTTGGCGCACTTTTGCATGATCAATGGTTGCTGTATATAAGCCTTCTTCATGGCATTGGGGCTTAATTAACCATTCGCCATCGGGACCACAAAGGCAAGAGCCACCATTAGCAAGATAGTCGGTGCTACAACCCGCAAGTATTGAATCTAAATGTGGGGTATTTTTAGGAAAATCACTAGGGCGCATTAATCCTGAAACTGACATTACATACGAACGACCTTCTTTGGCCATAAAGCGAGTAATATCGTGGGTGTTTTTGTAACTGCCGGGCCAAATTGCAACATGAAGATCTTCACCTAAGCCGTATAATGCCGCACGCGGTAGCGGCATCCAATTTTCCCAACAATTTAAACCGCCCAGAGTAAATGCGCCAAGTTTGTGTACCTGTAGCCCATGACCATCACCAGTAGACCAAGTTAAACGTTCTTCGTAAGTGGGCATTAGTTTACGGTGAATCGAACAAATTTCGCCTTGTTTATTAATATAAACCATTGAACAATAAAGACTATGACCACCACGATTTTGTGCTTTTTCTATGGTGCCAATATAAACTGCGGTGTTACATGTTTTAGCAGCTAAACAAATAGCCTTAAGATCACCTGCTTCTATTTGAATTGCTTGATCTAAGTAATGGGCATGGATCTCTTTTTGATCGGCAGCATTAAAACGAGCACCATTGGTTAATTCAATCCAAAAAGGATAGCCCGGTATTAGCGCTTCGCCAAAAACTATTAGATCAACGTTGTTAGATTTTGCTTGCTGAATGTAATCAACCACTTTGGCAATGGTAGCTTTTTGGTTAAGCCATATTGGTGCTATTTGTGCCAGTGCAACAATTAATTGATCTGAATTCATTTGAACTTCCTAATGATAGCTTGAGCTAATTTGGATGTAAGGTTAATTGCTTATGGATAAAAGGTCAAAAAAAAGCTCAGCGGGGAAGCTGAGCCAAAAATTAAGGAGGTAATAAACATGTCACTTTTCAAAGTTTAAGCTGTTGAAAAAGTGAAACTATAATATCTAACAGCCGTGTTTATTACTGTGTTTATGGTGTAATAATTTGTAATTTTTGAATGGTTTTGGACAAAAAAAAGCTCAGCGGGGAAGCTGAGCTAAAAAA
>CAZVPC010000085.1:3311-11537 GCA_964629005.1 uncultured Pseudoalteromonadaceae bacterium
AAAAAAAAGCTCAGCGGGGAAGCTGAGCTAAAAAAACTAAGGGATTTGAAAACATGTTACTTTTTCAAGTAAGTTGAGAAAGTGAAGCTATACTAACCAGCGGTGATGTTTTTTACTGTAGTTTTACTGTAATTGTTTGTAATAGTTAAGGACAATTATTTTTTAAACAAAAAAAAGACTCAGTGCCGATTGACAGATCAGGTCGCTGAGTCAGGGAAGAAGTATCTCTATTTAGTAAGAGCGCTTTTTTGCATAAAAGTTCAATTTTTTTTAATTTTTAGTCAGTATTTGTTATCTTGTTGAATTTATATGAAATAATGATGTAATGACGGTATAAATTTAATTGTCAGTTTTATTCACCTCTATCAGTCTAGAATGCCTTGACCTAGTAGCATAGTTCACGCTATTTTAAACACATGTTTAAACTAGTTGTTTTATAGTGAATGAGTACAAAAAATAAAATTTTAGATGCCGCTGAGCGGCTTTTTGCCGATAAAGGCTTTAATGGTACATCATTACGTGAAATTACCAGCCAAGCTGAAGTTAATCTTGCGGCGGTAAATTATCACTTTGGTTCTAAAAAAGAATTGATCAAAGCGGTAATGTCACGATATATGAATGAATTGTCACCACGTTTAGAAACGGCATTATCTGATCTTTGTCAAGTTGAAAAACAGCCTAGTTTAACCGACGTATTTTCTGCCTTTGTTGAACCTCTTCTGGCTTTGAATGAATTTCAAGAAAATGGTACCAGTAACTTTTTGCAGCTTTTAGGGCGAGGTTATACTGACTCGCAAGGATTTTTACGTTGGTTTTTAACCACAAGTTATCCGAAAGTGATCGATAATTTTGTTGCTGCTGTTCATAAAGCTTACCCTGAACTGAGTGCAGAAGATATGTTTTGGCGTTTGCATTTTACCATGGGAACGATTGTTTTTACGATGGCGTCGAGTGATGCGTTAATTGATATTGCTAAAAGTGATTTTGATAAAAAAATCGATATTGCCGGTGTTATAAAGCAAGTCATTCCTTATGTTGCCGCCGGTGTTGCTGCCCCAGTTTAATTATTCAATTTTATTACTACTAGTTTTGTTTCAGTTAACTTTAAATAAAAATTATTAAGAAGATATATGGGTCCAATAATGTTGGATGTGCATGGCACATCATTAACCGCCGAAGATAAAGAAATTTTAGCTCATCCGTTAGTGGGTGGATTAATTTTGTTTGCACGAAATTATCATTCGCCAGAGCAAATGCTGGCATTAACCGCTAATATTAAAAAACACGCTCACGGTGATATTTTGATCGCGGTTGATCATGAAGGTGGACGAATACAACGATTTCGACAGCAGTTTAGCCAAATTCCTGCGATGGCGGCTATATGGCAAAAAGCTGATCAGGATCTAAATAAAGCTAAAATAATAGCACAACAACTTGGTTTATTAATGGCGCTTGAGGTACAAGCAGTTGGTGTCGATATTAGTTTTGCACCAGTACTTGACGTTAATAGCATTAGTGAGGTAATTGGCGATCGTGCTTTTCATGCTGATATTGACATGGTAACAATATTAGCGACTGCTTTTATTGACGGCATGCATTTAGCGGGCATGAAAGCCACAGGTAAACATTTTCCGGGACACGGTAGCGTAAAAGAAGACTCGCATTTTGCTTTACCTATTGACTCGCGTAGCCAAAATGACTTGTTTGCACATGATTTGCAACCATTTCAAACACTCATAAAAATCAATAAACTTGATGCGATTATGCCAGCTCACATTGTTTTTCCGCAAGTAGATGAACAAGCGGTTGGTTTTTCACGATTATGGTTACAAGATATTTTACGACAAAAATTGAATTTTAACGGTGTGATTTTTAGCGATGATTTAATGATGAAAGGAGCCGCCGTTATTGGTGGCTATTGTGAACGAGCTGAGGCTGCACAAGCGGCAGGCTGTGATATGTTATTGATTTGCAATAATCGTGCTGCGGTTATTAAAACGTTAGATCAAGCTAATATTTACGCTAATGTAACCAGTCAACTACGATTACAGCAACTGTTATCAAAATCAACCGTACAATGGTCGCAATTAAAACAAAATGCAGTTTGGCAAGAAGCACAAAATTATTTATAAAATAGTGTGCTTTCGGGGATAAATCCCCTTCTACAAAAGATTATCCTGTCATAGAATTGTCAAATAAGATAATAATTAACGTGAACAGCCTTTTAATAGCAAGGTGGATACAAAGCACGCCTTGCTATTAAAAAGTTAATTTAGAACATTTTTGTGTGCATCAAACGCGAAATAATAACCACGCCAAAAATAGCGGCATAAACGCCATAAACCACCACCATCCACTGTGGCATGCTGTAACTGAGAAATTCCCAGTTAACCTTGCCACAATCTCCGGTAGCTTCAAATAAGGCAGGTATCCATTTATGTAAGGGTGCCCAGCTTGGAAAGTGTGGAATAAATTCACAGCTAAAAAATAATGACATTTTTTCAGATTGCAGCTCAACATGCTCTAAAGCGATTAATACCCCCCAAATACTACCCGTTGCCCAGAGTCCAAACGCGACCATGCGAGTGAGTACAAAATTATAACCAACGCTGCCAATAACCCCAGCAAAAAATATTGCCCACATTGCAACTCGTTGATAAATACACATAATACAAGGGGCTAAACCCATGACATATTGAAAGTATAACGCGGACAGTTCCAGCGCTAAGGCTGATATGGCGAGTATTTGCCAAGGGCGAGATTTTTGTGTTAAATCACTTAAAAATTTCACAGGGACTCCTGAATCTAGAATGATCTTAAAATAAAAGCCTCTATATTTTTGTAGAGGCTTTTGGGAATAACATTTTCTTACATACCAATACCAATGGTTCGGTGCTATTGGCTATATGTTAGCTAAGTGTTCAATAATAAATGAACATAAATGCTGGCGGCATAACCAACGATGATTGCTGGCGTCCATTTTAAATGGGCAAAAAAGGTATAGTAACCTCGCGCTTGACCCATTAAAGCGACACCTGCGGCAGAGCCAATTGATAATAAGCTGCCACCAACACCCGCCGTTAATGTTACCAATAACCATTGTGATTCTGGCATGTCAGGATTCATTGTTAATACTGCAAACATTACCGGGATATTATCAACAATAGCCGAGAGTACACCAACCAATATATTAGCTGTGGTCGCACCCAGTTCGCCATAAATAAACTCTGATGTTATGCCTAAATAACCGATAAAACCTAAACCACCAACGGCCATAATAACCCCATAAAAGAAGAATAAGGTGTCCCATTCTGCTTTGGCAATATTGTCAAAAATATCAAAGTCATCAACATCATGTTCAGTTTTTTGTTCGATATCTGTGCTAGTCGGCGTATTTACTGCATCTAGTTCACCCTTGCCACATTTACGTAGGTAAAAGCCAAAGAATTTTAGATATGCTAAACCGGTCATCATGCCAAAAACGGGAGGTAAGTTTAAAAAATTATGGAAAGATACCGCAGTTACAATAGTTAAGATAAATAAGGCGACAATCGTTAAACCACCTTTTTTTATCGGGGTCATTTCATTGGAGGTAGTGGTTGGTTTACCCGAAGGTAAAGCAAATTGCATAATTAAGGCCGGTACAACAAAATTAACTACGGCTGGAATGAATAATTCAAAGAAGTCCCAAAACAAGATCATGCCTTTTTGCCATACCATCAACGTGGTTATGTCGCCAAAGGGGCTATATGCACCTCCCGCATTGGCACCAATAACAATATTGATACAACTCATGGCTACAAATTTAGGTTCATCTTTGCCTACGGCTAAGACCACGGCGCACATGATTAACGCGGTAGTTAAGTTGTCAGCAACGGGGGAAATAAAGAAGGCAAGTATACCGGTTAACCAAAATAAGGTTTTGTAGCTATAACCTTTAGCAACTAGCCAGTCGCGTAAGGCCTCAAAAACATTACGCTCTAGCATGGCGTTAATATAGGTCATGGCTACCAATAAAAAGAAAAACAACTCGGCATATTCAAGAAAATTATGCTTTATTGCGGCTTCTGCGGCGTCTGGCATACCTTGTGATTTATAATAAGCAGCGATTGCAATCCATATTAAACCTGCGGCTAACAAGACCGGTTTCGATTTTCTCAGGTGAAATTTTTCTTCTAAAATCACTAAGCAATAAGCCAGTACGAAAATAGTTAAGGCCGTATAACCAACCCAATGGCTGGTTAAGTCGAGGGTTTGTTGGGCTGCTTCTGATGCAAAGGTTATACTGGGGAAAAACATCGCGAGTAAAACGAATAATAGTAATTTCATGTTATTCTCATTGTTAGATTAAAGTTATTATTTTGTGGAATTTTTTCATTCTAGCAAAACCTAAGCAAAATGGCACAGCAAAAATTGTTAATTTAGTTTGTGGTTCAAGGGCAGAGTACCATTTACAAAGGCTCAGTTGTACTTAGCTGTTGGAAATAGAATTAATTGTAGGTTGTCCCGAGCACAGCGAGGCGCAACAAAAGTAGCAATTTTTTTGCCACAGCAAGCAATTGTCGCGACAAACGGCGACTTAGCGTTGCTTGCCAATACAAGTTTTAGAATATTTGAGCAATTCCATATCAAGGCACATTTTTTATTCATGGTTTGACGCCGTCATTAGCATGATATTTCGCAACCATTTGTTGGCAGGATCTTTATCAACATTGAGGTGCCAATATAAATGTACATCAATGCAGGGCAGGTTAACGGGCAAACGGTACACAGTAATAGCTAAGATTTGACTGAACATTTTTGCTGCGGTTTCAGGTAACGTTAGCAGCATTTGGCTATTGGCGACAATTTGACAGGCAGAAAATAATTGCTGACAACGTAAACCGACTCTACGCTGTAATCCTAAACGGCCTAATTCAAAATCTTCAATACCAGGTCCTGAGGTACGCGACGAAACTAACACGTGGCTCTGCTTTAGATAAGTGTTTAAATTCAAACCCTGCTTTAGCGCGAGATGATTATTACAGCCAACAACAACTAATTGATCTTGCTTAATTTGGGTGTGTAAAATTTGTTTACTCACTGGCAATAAAATATCTATGGCTAAATCAACATCTCCACTGGCGAGTTTATGCTCTAATTCATGACGTCTCATGCGCGTGCTATTAAGGTTAAGTTGTGGTGCTTCTTTCGTGATACGGTTAATTAACTGTGGTAAATAGAATGCTTCTAATGAATTATGTAGTGCAATAGTGCAATGCTTGCGCGAAGTTGATGGATCAAATTGTCTGGATTGTACTAAACTTACTTGCAGTTGGTGTAATGCCTCGCGCACATCGGCAATAACATTTTTGGCGACGGGCGTTGGTGACATTTGATTGCCTTGGCGAGTAAATAAAGGATCATCAAAATGGTTGCGAAGTTTTGCTAACGCATGACTCACCGCAGGTTGTGATAGGTTCAACGCCTTGGCTGCTTTGGTGATATTACCTTCACCATAAATAGCAGCAAAAATAACAAATAAATTTAAATCAATTTTCATCAATATTGTTCTTAGGTGAGGTCTTTACCGCTGTACTATTCGTAATATGAATAGTTGTGCATTCATATTATTCATTGGTGTAATTGTTTTGATGAGCATAGCATAGCTTGAACATAAAATAACTCGGTTTTACTCAGTTGTGAGACTAACATTGCGAGGTTTACAAAATATGTCATCTACTCATTTAACGAATAAATCTAAGCAAACAAATAATAGAATTTTTATCACGGGTGGTGCGAGTGGTTTGGGTAAAGCGGTCGCCTTTAAATATGCGAAGCATGGTTATCGAGTGTGTATTGCAGATGTAAATGATGAACGTGCTGATGAAACCATACATGAATTGACTGAACTAGGTTGTGAAGCGTTTTATATTTACTGTGATGTGACTAAAATCGAAGATTTAGTCTC
This sequence comes from uncultured Pseudoalteromonadaceae bacterium, assembly GCA_964629005.1. Lineage (GTDB taxonomy): Bacteria > Pseudomonadota > Gammaproteobacteria > Enterobacterales > Alteromonadaceae. The sequence continues at coordinate 9,262 of CAZVPC010000085.1, forward strand.
TGCCAAAGAGCAATTAATTAACCGTTGGCAAGGGATTGATATTGTAGTAAATAATGCTGGTGTTGCGGGTACGGCTGGGGCGATAGAAGATGTGCCCATGGCTGATTGGGATTGGGTGCTCAATATCAATTTATTAGGGGTTGTTCGTGGCTGTAAAACCTTTACGCCACTATTTAAAGAACAGGGCTCAGGTTATTTTGTTAATATTTCTTCAGCAGCAGGGTTGATGAATGCTCCGCAAATGAGTAGTTATAATGCAGCTAAAGCGGGAGTGATTTCTTTATCTGAAACGCTTAATTTTGAACTGAGCAGATTTCAAATTAATACTACCGTTGTTTGTCCAACCTTTTTTAAAACAAATTTAACGGAGTCAATGAAATCTACCGTTGCGGGTTTGACCGAAAATATTGCTAATATTATGGCACGCTCAAAGGTCACGGCTGAGCATATTGCCGAAGATATTTTTAATGCAGTAAATAAACAACAATTTATGGTTATTACTCATGAAGTAGAACGTGAATTATGGAAATTGAAATGTCATGCCCCTGATGAATTTGTTGCCGTTATGGGCAAACAATTAAAAAAAATGTTGTCTTAGTACGCTTTTATTAAAGGGGTCACTAATGGCAGCAATCTATTTAATTCGTCACGGACAAGCCTCATTTGGTAAAGCTGATTATGATCAATTATCAGACAAAGGCAGCAAACAAGCACAAATACTCGGTAAGCATTGGCAAGCTCTGTCAGCACCAGAAAAAATATTCTCTGGGGCCATGCTTCGTCATGCTCAAACGGTTGAATATTTTTTATCGGCTTATCAACAGAGTAATTTAAACTTAACGGTGCACACCCATTCGGGTTTTAATGAATTTAATCATCTTGACGTGCTTGGTCAATATAAAGAACAGTGGCAAGATCCAAATGAAATTAATGCCTATATTGCTGAACAACAACCAGATAAATCTTTTCAACAAGAATTTTTAAAAGCACTTAAACGATGGATGAGTGGAGATTTTGATGATCATTATCAAGAAAGTTGGTGGCAATTTAAGCAGCGTTGTGTTGCTGCACTGCAAGATGTTATTAACCAAGCGTTTAATGTTTATTCTGTCGCTAATGCTAAAAAAATGGAGCCATGTCAACCAACGAAAAATGTTTTTATATTTACTTCCGGTGGTCCAATTTCAGTATTGATCCAACATGTTTTATCGTTGAATGATCAACAATGCGTGTTAATTAATCAACAACTGGTTAATGCAAGCGTAACTAAGCTACTTTTTTCAGATAGCCGTTTAAGCGTTGATTACATAAATAATTACAGTCATTTAGAGTTGGCTGGTAGTGACTGGCCAACGTATCGATAATTGATATAGGGCTAGTAACATGGGTATAAACTAATTGAGGAGAACAACATGAACAATAAGCCATTATTTGATTTATCAGGAAAAGTGGCGCTGGTAACTGGTGCAAGTCGAGGTATTGGTGAGCATATTGCAAAATTATTAGCACAAAGTGGGGCGCATGTTATTGTTTCCAGTAGAAAAATATCAGGTTGTCAAGCGGTGGTTGATGATATTATCAACGCGGGTGGTAGCGCCCAAGCGATTGTTTGTCATATAGGTGACATGTCGCAAATAGATGCTCTTTTCGCTGAAATTAGTCAGCAACATGGCAAGCTTGATATCTTAGTCAATAATGCCGCAACCAACCCCTATTTTGGTCATATTTTAGATACCGATATTAATGCTTTTCAAAAAACAGTTGATGTTAATATTCGGGGTTACTTTTTTATGTCGATAGCTGGCGCTAAATTGATGAAGAAAAATGGTGCTGGCGCCATTGTTAATGTTGCTTCAGTTAATGGCGTTATTCCTGGTGAGCTGCAAGGGATATATTCAATCACTAAAGCAGCGGTTATCTCGATGACAAAAGCATTTGCTAAAGAATGTGCTGAGCTTAATATTCGCGTAAATGCTTTATTGCCCGGTGCTACTGATACTAAATTTGCCGCAACCTTGGTTAAAAATCCTGAAATATTAAAACAAGCGATGACACATGTGCCGATGAAGCGAGTGGCTAAGCCTACAGAAATGGCGGGTACCGTACTTTACTTAGTTTCTGATGCGGCAAGTTACACTACGGGTACTTGTATTAATGTTGATGGCGGTTATTTATTGGGTTAATAACCACAGATTGTTTTTATTCGATTATTTTATTAGAAAATTTAAAAACAGCGGAGGAAAATTTATTGCTCCTCAGCCGATTGAAAATAAGAT
>CAZVPC010000086.1:0-6435 GCA_964629005.1 uncultured Pseudoalteromonadaceae bacterium
GGGGCTTTAGCCGCGCTATATCGTCATCCTGACGTAGGTCAGGATCTAACAAAATTAAAAATAATCATGAAAAATTCCAAAAACAAAAAACCATTTTGGCAAACTAAAACGCTGGCAGAAATGACTCGCCCAGAATGGGAGTCGTTGTGTGATGGTTGTGCAAAATGTTGTTTAAATAAGTTTATTGATGATGAACATACCGACGAGTCAACAGAGCTTAAACCTACCGATCATATAAACGATGGTGAGCAGTTAGTTTATTCAAATATTGCTTGTTATTTATTAAATGACAAAACTTGTCAGTGCTCTAAATACTCTCAAAGAACTAAATTAGTACCTGATTGCGTGCAACTAAGTCAAAATAATTTAGATGCGGTATTTTTTATGCCACCTAGTTGCGCCTATCGACGTTTAAGTGAAGGGCGAAGTTTACCTTCATGGCATCCTTTGTTACATCAAGGTAAAAAATCAGCGATGCACAAAGCAGGTATGTCAGTCCGTGGTAAAATTGTTAAAGACAACCAAGTTGAGCTTGAAAACTTTGCAGATCACATAGTGACATGGCCGCTGAATGATTTAGATTAAGTTTGATATAGTCATAATTATCAATAAATAGGTGTCATAATCAGCGTGAATAATGAAAATATCGATTGATTATAAAATGAATGTGTAAACTTTATACGATAAGTGGTAAAACAATAGTCCAAATAAGAAAAACTACAAAACAAAGGTTTAATTTGTTTTAATAAGGATAACTTATGATTATTGGCATACCTAAAGAATCACTCAGCGGTGAAAACCGTGTCGCTGCATCCCCCTCGTCTGTTAAAGCGCTTATAAAGTTAGGATTTACCATACAAGTGCAAAAAGGTGCAGGCATTAAAGCTAGTTTTACGGATGAAGAATTTAATAAAAATGCAGCAGAAATCGTTGCTAAGAAAAAATGCTGGCAAGCAGATATTATTTTAAAAGTAAATGCACCAACATTTGAAGAAATTGAATTGCTAAAAGAAAATAGCACATTGATCAGTTTTATTTCTCCGGCTCAAAACCCTGATTTATTGGCCGCACTCCAAGCAAAAAGCATTACAACTTTAGCTATGGACATGGTGCCAAGAATGACGCGTTCGCAATCGATGGATGCATTAAGTGCTATGGCTAATATTGCCGGTTATCGGGCAGTAATTGAAGCTACTCACCATTTTGGTCGTTTTTTAACAGGTCAAATTACTGCCGCTGGTAAAGTTGACCCAGCTAAGGTGATGATTATTGGTGCTGGTGTTGCGGGTTTGGCAGCCATAGGCACGGCAGGTAGTTTGGGTGCCATTGTGCGTGCTTTTGATACGCGTCCTGAAGTAAAAGAACAAATTGAGAGCATGGGGGCTGAATTTTTAGAGCTTGATTATGAAGAGCCAGAAGACACAGGTAGCGGTGACGGTTATGCCAAGGAAATGAGTAAAGCATTTATTGATGCTGAAATGGCATTATTTGCTGCGCAAGCTAAAGATGTTGATATTATTATAACTACCGCAATGATCCCCGGTAAACCCGCACCAAAACTGATCACCGAAGCGATGGTGAATTCAATGAAACCGGGCAGTATTATTGTTGATTTAGCCGCTGCAGGCGGTGGCAATTGCGCGTTAACTGAAGCAGGTAAAATTGCTAATGTAAATGGTGTTAAAATTATTGGTTACACAGATTTGGTTTCAAGGTTACCCAATCAAGCATCGCAACTATACGCTAATAATTTGGTTAATTTAGCTAAATTACTCTCTAAAGGAAAAGAGAGTAAAGAAAAAGACGGGACTTTTAATATTGACTTTGACGATGTTGTTATTCGTAACATGACAGTGGTTAAAGACAATGATATTACCTTTCCACCTCCACCAATTCAAGTGAGTGCTGCGCCCGCAAAACCAGTAGCCACCAAAGTTATTGAGAAAGTAACAGAACAACCAGCAGAGTCCTCTAACAAAAAACATATAATTATGGCGGTAGGCGCAATAGCCTTCGCATGGCTTGCTAGTGTAGCTCCTGCTGATTTTCTTTCACACTTTACCGTATTTATTCTTTCTTGTGTTATTGGTTACAACGTGGTGTGGAATGTTAGTCATTCACTACATACCCCATTAATGAGTGTGACCAATGCCATTTCAGGTATTATTGTTGTTGGCGCGTTACTGCAAGTGGGACAAGATAATCTGGTGGTGCAAATATTAGCAGGATTTGCAATTTTAATTGCGTCGATTAATATTTTTGGTGGCTTTATGGTCACCAATCGTATGTTAAAAATGTTTAGAAAATAAGGGGCTAGATTATGGAATTTTCTCAAGGGTTTATTTCTGCCGCTTATATAGTGGCAGCATTACTATTTATTTTTAGTTTATCAGGCTTAAGTAAACAAGAATCTGCTCAAACAGGTAATTGGTACGGTATAGTTGGTATGGGGATCGCCTTAGTAGCAACTATTGCTGATGAACGGGTCTCCAATGTTTTTGTTATCTTAGTGATGATGGCCATTGGTGCTTTTATTGGTTTGCGTTTAGCCAAGAAAGTTGAAATGACGCAAATGCCAGAGTTGGTGGCAATTTTGCATAGTTTTGTTGGTTTAGCTGCCGTACTGGTTGGTTATAATAGCTATTTTGAAGCAGAAAACACCATTAGCTCAAATCTTGCTAATTTGCCGGTAAATATTGCCCCACAAATGCAAATGGCGATGAATATACATTTAGTTGAAGTATTTTTAGGGATATTTATTGGTGCAGTTACCTTTACTGGCTCTATTATCGCTTTTGGTAAGTTGCGCGGGGTGATCAACTCCAGTGCGTTAATGTTACCTCATCGTCATAAAATGAATTTAGTTGCAGGTATAGTTTCTCTTTTACTAATGATCACCTTTGTTCAAAATGGTGGTTCTAATACCGCACTATTTTTGATGACAATTATTGCCTTAGTGTTTGGTTGGCATTTGGTTGCTTCAATTGGCGGGGCTGATATGCCCGTGGTGGTATCTATGCTTAATTCTTATTCTGGCTGGGCTGCCGCTGCTGCGGGTTTTATGTTGAGTAACGACTTGCTTATTGTAACCGGTGCTTTGGTTGGTTCATCAGGAGCGATACTTTCGTATATTATGTGTAAGGCGATGAATCGCTCGTTTATTAGCGTCATAGCGGGTGGCTTTGGCACCAATGTGGTGGTTAATAATGATGTTGATTATGGCGAACACGTTGAAGTGCAAGCCGAAGCGGTTGCCGATTTATTACGCGGCGCGAAAAACGTAATTATTACCCCAGGTTATGGCATGGCAGTAGCGCAAGCACAATACCCTGTGTATGAAATGACGCAACAATTATTAGCCAAAGGCATTAAAGTACGTTTTGGCATTCATCCTGTTGCTGGACGATTACCAGGACACATGAACGTATTACTTGCCGAAGCCAAAGTGCCTTATGACATTGTGCTAGGCATGGATGAAATTAATGATGATTTTAGCGATACCGATGTAGTGTTGGTTATTGGTGCTAATGACACCGTTAATCCCGCCGCAGAAGAAGATCCTACCAGCCCTATTGCGGGAATGCCTGTGCTTGAAGTTTGGCATGCAAAACAAGTGATAGTATTTAAACGTTCAATGAACACTGGTTATGCGGGTGTGCAAAATCCCTTATTCTTTAAAGAAAATACCCAAATGTTATTTGGCGATGCTAAAGACAGCGTAGAGCAAATCTTTAGAGCATTGTAGTGTTTAATATCTAGACAAAAAACCTAAGCCTAGAATGTATTTGCATTGTTCCCACGCTCCACGTGGGAACAATGCAGGCTTATACCTACCTTCTATTGCTGGCTTTTAATCCAACGTTCAACACTTCGTTCAAGAACTTTCATCGGCACTGCGCCTCCTAAAAGTACTAGATCGTGAAAAGCAGCTAAATCAAATTTGTCGCCTAAAACCTCTTTGGCATGTTGTCGCAAAGAAAGGATTTTAAGCATACCTAATTTATAACCAAGGGCTTGTCCCGGCCAAGTTATGTAGCGTTCTATTTCAGCAATAACATCTGATTTTGCTGAGCCTGTTTGTGCTGCCATATAACTGATCGCTTGCTCGCGTGTCCAACGTTTGTAATGTAATCCGGTATCTACTACTAGCCGAACGGCTCTAAATATTTCAGCCTGTAGACGCCCTAAATTACCAAAGGGATCATTTTTATAAAGCCCCATTTCAAAGGCAACACGTTCTGAATATAAAGCCCAGCCTTCAGCGTATGCATTGTATGGGGCTATGCGCCGTAAAAAGGGTAATTTAGATTGCGCTAAATTTAAGGCTAGTTGCCAATGATGACCCGGAATGGCTTCATGGTAGGTTAGTGTTTTTAAGCTAAATTTGGGATTTGCTTTCATGTCGCGTAAATTAATCCAGTAAATTCCTGGTTTACTACCGTCAACAGAAGGTGGGGTGTATTCACCTCCTGGTGCTCCATCTTGAATTTCAACAGGGTAGGGACGAACTTCAACCCGATAGGCAGGTTTGCTTTTAAATGAGCTGGGCATTTTTTGGGTTACTTCCTTTATGTAACCATTAACATCGTTAAGTAGCTCGGCTCTACCTTGTTTAGAATCAGGGTATAAAAAGCGTTCTTCTTCATTTAACAACACCATACGTTGTCCAACAGTACCCTTGTTATAGCCTTGAGACCGGAGTATTTCATCCATTTGTTGGTTAATTCGTTTAACTTCACTTAAACCTAGCTGGTGTATTTGTTCTGCGGTTAAATCACTGTCACCTAATTGTTGGATCGCATCTTGATAAAAAGCAGCACCTTGTGGCTGCGCCCAAATACCTGATTCGTCGCGAGCTTTACTCATTAGTTGTTGAATAGTTTTCGTTATTTTTTTATAAGCAGGATAAACGACTAATGCGACGTTGGCAGTGGCCTGTTTAATTAATTGCTGTTTTTGTTCGGCTGATAATTGTTCTATTTTATTCACTTTTTTAATAAATGATCTCACTAAAGCGTGTTTTGCTGGTTCTGTACTGGTGAAACCGGTGAGGTAATGTAGCGCGCCTTGTAAAATTACTTTTGGTGGTAGCCAGTTTTGTGCTTCGTCTGCGGCGAGTTTTTCTTCTATACTCGCAATTAATTGGTCAAATTTTCCTAATCGCATGATGTAATCATCGGCATCTTTTTTGTTAGTAATTTTTTGATCGGTTTGCATGTTACGAGGGATGCTAATTAATGGCCCATTTATTTGATTAACAATAAATGGGGATAAACCCATCCAAGTATCAATATAACCAATTGAAAAATCAGCATTACCAGCAAAATATCGGGTAATGCTTGCCATAACCTGTTGATCATCTATGTCTGGTTGTGAGCTTGATTTAAGCGGGTAATTTTGAATTTTTTGGGATAATGCAAATAAATCTTTGCGTAAATTTTTCTCTGTGTTTGGGCTGTAATCTTCCATTTTATCAGCATAGTGAATACCAACTTCTTTGTCGGATAAACCATAAACGCTTGCCGATAATTCTCGTTTTTTAAATAAAATTTGCGTTGCTTGCTGATAAAGTTCGCTCAGTGTTGCTGTTACTTTTACGGTTTGTGCTGGAGCGATCACATTAGGTTGTTGTTTGACTTCATCAATGGATGATTTTTTATTTGTATCGCAGCCAGTTATTAATAAAGCTGTGGTGATAGCACCAAAAATTATAGTTTTTTTCATTTTATTATTTCTCATAAAAACATTTCAGTTCTAGCAAAACCCGCTAGAATTTTAATGGGGAGAATTAAAGCAATAAAATATTGCGCTGTCTATTTTCTTTATTTGGTTTTTAGGTGGAAATTGCTTAAAAGAAGTTATCTAAGAGCAATTTTTTATGCAGTAAGCTTAATTGTTTAGAATATTGCATTTTGCATGCAAAATAACTTCAAGCTAAATAAAACAACATCAGTTATTGTATACAATATTTAAAAGGCAATAAAACAAGAATAAAACAAGAATAAAAATATAAAAAAAATAGATATTTACCCTTGAATTGTGATTTTAAACCTTGACGAACAATTATTTTTCTGAAATAGCCAAAATAGATTTGCTTTTTGACTATTGGAGTGATTATTCTAATTATAGAAATTTTGAATGAGATAAAACTATGGATCATCTACACCAACTATTTTTAGATGCCAGCACCTTAATGTTCGCAGGTATGATTTTTGTTTACGTATTTTTAGGATTGCTAGTTATTTTTATTAATACGGTATTGGCGAAGTTAGCGATCAAGTTTCCTGATGCTGTGGTACCACAATCGAAAGCACAAATAAGGTTATCTCGTTCAGTAAAACAAGCTAAAAATTCAGCTCAAGGTATTTCCCCTAGCGTCGTGGCAGCAATCACTTCTGCCGTTAGCCAATACCGTCAGCAACATTCACATCAACA
>CAZVPC010000086.1:6535-11285 GCA_964629005.1 uncultured Pseudoalteromonadaceae bacterium
CAACATTCACATCAACAATCGCATACTGAAAATAGTACGGGAAAATAGGAATAACGTCATGACAAAGCCCTTAGGTATTACCGAAGTTGTTTTAAGAGATGGTCATCAATCACTTTTAGCAACACGCTTACGTTTGGAAGATATGTTGCCCATTGCTTCTACATTAGATGACATTGGTTTTTGGTCAATCGAATCGTGGGGCGGTGCCACATTTGACTCTTGCATTCGTTATTTGGGCGAAGATCCTTGGGAACGTTTGCGAGCACTGAAAAAAGCGATGCCTAAAACGAAACAACAAATGTTATTTCGTGGTCAAAATATTCTTGGTTATCGTCATTACGCCGATGATGTAGTGGAAAAATTTGTTGAACGCGCCCATGTCAATGGTATTGATGTTTTTCGAATTTTCGATGCGATGAATGATGTTCGTAATTTGCAAACAGCGATTAAATCAGCGGTAAAAGTGGGCGCACATGCACAAGGTACGTTAAGTTACACCGAAAGCCCTGTACACACACTCGCTGGTTGGTTAACCATGGCTAAACAAATAGAAGATATGGGCGCACATTCGCTTTGTATTAAAGATATGTCGGGATTATTAAAACCGTATGATGCAGCTGAGCTGATCGGCCGATTAAAAGAAACCATCTCTTTGCCTATTGCCTTACATTGTCATGCAACGACCGGTTTAAGTATTGCCACCCATATGAAAGCAATTGATGCTGATGTTGATGTGATCGACACCGCTATTTCGTCAATGAGCATGACTTATGGGCATTCACCAACAGAGACGGTTGTTGCCATGGTGGAAGGAACTGCGCGTGATACGGGTTTAGACATGGTCAAGTTGGCTGAAGTGGCGACGTATTTTCGAGATATTAGAAAAAAATATCAACAATTTGAAGGCAGTTTGAAAGGTGTTGATGCACGAATTTTATTGGCGCAAGTACCGGGTGGCATGTTAACGAATATGGAATTACAACTTAAAGAGCAAGGTGCGGCTGATCGACTCGATGAGGTGTTAATTGAAATTCCTAAAGTTCGCAAAGATCTTGGTTATATTCCTTTAGTAACACCAACCTCACAAATTGTTGGTACTCAAGCGGTATTAAATGTACTAACGGGTGAACGTTATAAGTCGATCACCAAAGAAACGGCTGGGGTATTAAAAGGTGAATACGGAGCTACGGCGGATAACGTTAATACTGAGTTACAGACAAGAGTGTTAGATGGAAAAGAGGCAATTACTTGTCGTCCTGCGGATTTATTAAATCCTGAAATAGATTTGTTAACCGCAGAATTGGAAAAATTAGCCAAACATAAGAATATTCGCCTCGCTAGTGAACTGATTGATGATGTGTTGACTTACGCATTGTTTCCACAAATTGGTTTGAAATTTCTCGAAAATAGAGATGATGCAAGTGCTTTTGAAGCATTACCAAGCGTGGAAAAAACACCTGAATCGAGTGATCCTGTTCAGCGGACAGTAGAAACTTATGCAGTGAGCGTTGATGGCAAGGTATTTGATGTGGTGGTTGCCCCAGGTGGTGATATTAGCCAAATAACTCACCCTGCTGGTGATGAAGCGATAAAACAATCAGCTTCTGTTTCTGCGGCTGAGGCGTTGAATGCCCCGCTTGCGGGAAATATTTTTAAGATCCTTGTTGATGAGGGGGATCATGTTGATGCTAATGAAGTGGTTATTATTATGGAAGCGATGAAAATGGAAACTGAGATCCGTGCCGTTAATGCGGGTGAAATTACCGCATTGCATGTTAAAGAAGGCGATTCAGTCACCGTTGGTCAAGCATTATTGAGTTTAGGGTAAAATAACATCATGGAATCATTATATACTTTGTGGTTGTCTACTGGTTTGGCTAACTTTGAGTTAGGGCAAGTCTTCATGATGATCATTGGTTGTCTTTTATTGTATCTTGCCATCGCGCGTGATTTCGAACCTTTGTTGCTATTACCTATGGGCTTTGGTGCGATATTAACGAATATTCCTGTGGCGGGATTTTCTGATGCGGGTGGCCTATTACACTACATTTATTATGCGGGAATTGACACGGGGGTTTTTCCTTTAGTGATTTTTATGGGCGTTGGTGCCATGACTGATTTTGGCGCTTTAATTGCCAATCCAAAAACGTTATTTTTAGGTGCTGCGGCTCAGTTTGGTATTTTTGCTACTTTATTTGGTGCTATTGCTTTAAATGCTATTCCCGGAATTGAATTTACTTTAAAAGATGCCTCTGCTATCGCGATTATTGGCGGGGCTGATGGACCAACTGCTATTTTCTTAGCCTCAAAATTAGCCCCTGAATTATTGGGTGCTATCGCGGTTGCAGCTTATTCTTATATGGCTTTAGTTCCTATTATTCAGCCGCCTATCATGCGGGCATTAACTACTGATGCTGAACGTAAAATTGAAATGGCACAGTTACGCCCAGTAACCAAAATAGAGAAAATTATTTTTCCATTAGGTGTATTGTTGTTAACTATTTTCTTTTTACCGGCAGCAACCCCACTTGTCGGTATGTTTTGCTTAGGTAATTTAATGCGTGAGTCTGGCGTGGTTGATAGGTTAAGTACCACCGCTCAAAATGAACTGATCAATATTACTACCATATTTTTGGGCTTAGGCGTTGGTTCTAAACTGAATGCAGCACACTTTTTGAATGTTGAAACCTTAGGTATTTTAGCGCTTGGGGCGATTGCGTTTTCTATTGGCACCGCTTCTGGCGTATTAATGGCAAAATTAATGAATAAATTTAGTAAAGATCCCATTAATCCATTGATTGGTGCGGCAGGCGTTTCGGCTGTACCGATGGCTGCTCGGGTTGCTAATAAAGTAGGTTTGGAAGCTAATCCCCATAATTTTTTATTAATGCATGCTATGGGACCCAACGTTGCCGGGGTACTTGGTTCGGCGGTCGCCGCAGGTATACTGTTAGCTTTGGTTGGTTAAGTACTGGTTCTTAGTTAAGACTTTGGTGAACTTATTGCTAGAGCCTTTACGAGTAGAGCGGTACTCAGCTTAAACGATTTATTTTGCACATTAATCTCGCAAAAGGTAATATTTAATATTGATACATATTACCCACGCAGGTTTAATGAAGTTACTTGTTATTTTTGATTTTCGATTATTGTTAATGCTGTTGGTTTTATTCAGTTTTGCCGGTAAGGCTGAAAAAATCACGGTGGTGACTGAATATCTTGCTCCATACCAAATGAAGAACCAAGACGGTAGTCTGGGTGGTTTTGGTACGGAAGTTATTAATGCATTATTCAAAATAACGGGTGATCAGCCTGATATTCAAGTATTGCCTTGGGCTAGAGCTTATCGTATGGCTAAATTGAATAAAAACACCTTGATCTATTCAATTACCCGCACGCAATCACGAGAAAAATTGTTTAAATGGATCGGCGCAATAAAAACCGAGCAAATTCATATTTGGGGCTTAAAGAGTAAGTTCTCAGATCCGGTAAGTAATCTTGCACAATTAAAAAATTATCAAATCGGTGTGGTGAGAAATTCCTATGCTGAAAAATATTTAGAACTAAAAAAATTCAGTAAAATTCATAATCTTATTAATGATGATCAAAGTATTAAAATGTTATTTAGAAAACGTATTGATTTGGTTATTGGCGACGAACTCACGCTAGCTCCTCGAATTGCCGCTTTTGGTTTTGATCTTTCTGCCATGATTAAATTGATCAAAGTGGTTGGTCTTAGTGCGGATTTAAATATTGCATTTAATTTAAAAAGTGATGCAACACTGGTAAAACGCTATCAGCAAGCTTTTTTACAGCTTAAAAAATCAGGCAAGTTTGCTGAAATTGTAGAAAAGTGGCAATTTAAAAAAAGTCATTTTAGAAAATAAGCGTTCGCCTAGGCTTAAGGGTTTAATTTAAATTGTTGCCATTCGCTATTTTTTACTAGAGCGTTTGTTTTATCGAAACAAATTCTATCGTGTAGTCGGCTTGCACGGCCTTGCCAAAATTCAATATAACTAGGCTTCACGCGCCAACCACCCCAAAATTCAGGATGTGGCACTTCCCCTTGTGGATATTTTTTGCTGAAATAGGCAACTTGCTCTTTTAATTCATGGTCTGTTGTTAATTTTTGTGACTGTTTAGATGCCCAAGCGCCAATTTGACTACCTCGATCTCGGCTATGAAAATAACGAGCAGATTGCTCGACACTAATTTTTTCAACTTCGCCTTCAATACGGATCTGTCGTTGTAAAACATTCCAATGAAAGAGTAGGGCAACTTTTGAATTTTCAGTCAGTTGATGACTTTTTTTACTTTTATAATTGGTGTAAAAAACAAAACCTTGTTGATCAAACTCTTTTAACAACACCATTCGAGAACTGGGTTGTCCATTTGTACCACAGGTGCTTATCGACATGGCTTCAGGTAATAAAATGCCTGATTTATGTGCATCGTTAAACCAAAGTTTAAAGAGTTCAATCGGATCTTGATCGGGAGAAATTTCAGGCAACGGTAAAGCGACACCTTGTCCAAAAGTTAACAAACAACGAAGTTTTTCGAGAAAAGTCATAATGATAAGGTATAAATAACAAGTAGTATTATTGTAACATTTTCTTTGATCATAAATGAACAATCAAAGAAAATACTTTAGTGAATTTCTTACCTAATCATTAACTTTACTGTACCAGCATCAGGCTTATACCAATCTCACTAAATAGGTGCTCATTTCTACTTGTTAAAATCACCAACTACT
>CAZVPC010000087.1:0-5151 GCA_964629005.1 uncultured Pseudoalteromonadaceae bacterium
AATAGCGTAAAAATCCTAGCAATGAATCTATTGCTAGGATTTTTTTTTGCGTACTACATTTCAACCTAGATTCTGCAGTTGGGCGCTATTATCCGTGTCTAGATTGCTGATTCTAGGTTCAAGTCAGCTAAGTTCAACACTCATCTAAAACTATCATTAATCCCTGATAAAACTCTCGAACCGGGACATAAAGCTGCTTGGTTAAGTTGGTTAAGTGGTGTGTCGGTAGTATTATTAAGCTCATGAAAGTTACGTGCAGTTGGTTTTAAATAAAATAAGCCAGTTAATATTTCGCCCTTTCTTTTATGTGCTTCAATGTCCATGATAGCTTTTGACCGATTTTTGGTATCGTAATCTTTGTCGAGTTTCTGCACGCGCATAATTGATCCATCGTGCAAACAAATATCTTCACGCATACTGTCATCATTATTACTGGTGACTTCTGTTTTTACTGGTACAAAATCAGTAATTGCGCCCGTGGTAATATGATCATGAACATAATCATAAGAGCGGGTTGAGCCTTGATGATTATTAAAGGTCACGCAGGGTGAAATAATGTCTAAAAAAGCAAAACCACGATGACTCATGGCAGCTTTGATCAACGGCACTAATTGTTGTTTATCTCCGGAAAAACTACGGGCAACAAAGGTTGCACCAAGCTGTAATGCCATGATACATAAATCAATATCGGTAAATAAGCTAATTTCACCGGCTTTATTTCTCACCCCTTTATCAGCGGTAGCGGCTAATTGTCCTTTAGTTAAACCATAAACACCATTATTGGCAACCATATAAACCATATCTAACTGGCGGCGCACCACGTGTGCAAATTGACCAAAACCAATGGATGCGCTATCACCATCACCCGACATACCAATATAAAGTAAATCTTGGTTGGCCATGTTAGCACCAGTGGTTACCGACGGCATACGACCATGAACCGAGTTAAATCCATGGGCTTTATTTAAAAAATAATTAGGTGCTTTTGACGAACAACCAATACCTGACATTTTGGCAACTTGGTGTGGTGCGATGGATAACTCATGACATGCTTGAATAACCGCAGAGGTTATAGCATCGTGACCACAACCAGCACATAGGGTTGATAAAGCCCCTTCATAGTCGCGGTAGGTTAATCCTAAATCATTCACTTTTAAGCGAGGATGATGAAATGTAGACTTTTGAAAACTCATAGCTTGCTCCTAGCTTACTTGTTTAGCTGATTGTTCAGCGGATAAGTGGTTTAAAATTTCTTGTACGATAAACAAACTTGTTATGGGTAAACCATCGAAATGTAATACCGCATTAAGTTTGGCTGGATCAATTTGGCATTCATTCACAATTAAACTTTTCATTTGCCCATCGCGGTTCTGTTCGATCATGAAAACCTGTTGGTGATCATCAATAAACTTATCGAGCAGGGGATTGAAAGGGAACGCTTTAATACGTAAGGTGTCAGCCGATAAACCATGTTCTTTTAATTGATCAACGGCTTCGCCGATAGCATGACTGGTGGTGCCATAGAAAATAAGCCCAATTTTAGCTATTTTTTTGCCTTGCTTTATCTCTGGCTGTGGTAATAATTGGCTGGCAGTGGCAAATTTTCTCGTTAAACGTTCCATGTTCTCAATATAATCAGTTGGTTTTTCCGTGTAAGCAGCGTACTGATTGCGTGACGTACCGCGATTAAAATAAGCGCCTTTGTCGGGGTGAGTGCCCGGTAAGGTGCGATAACAAATGCCATCACCATCAGTATCTAAATAACGACCATAAACATCAAGTTCATCTAATTGCTGAGCTGACAATACTTTACCGAGTTGATATTTGTTTTTGTTGTTCCAGTTAAATTCAGGGGTGAGGTGATCATTCATACCTAAATCTAAATCACTCATAATGATCACGGGTGTTTGTAGCTGATCGGCAAGATCAAACGCTTGCGCACCTAGTTCAAAACATTCGGTGGGATTTTCTGGAAATAATAAAATTTGCTTGCTATCGCCATGCGAGGCATAAGCGCAGGCAAGAACATCTGATTGCTGAGTACGAGTGGGCATGCCAGTAGAAGGTCCCGCTCTTTGCACATTAACTAAAACGATTGGAATTTCGGTAAAATAGGCAAGGCCAAGAAATTCTGCCATGAGTGAAACACCAGGGCCACTTGTGGCGGTAAACGCTCTAGCGCCGTTCCAACCAGCACCAATGGTGATGCCAATCGCGGCTAATTCGTCCTCTGCTTGAACGATGGCGTAGTTCTTTTTGCCACTCGCCGGATCTATGCGCAGTCGATCACAATAATTTGAGAATTTTTCGATGACTGATGTAGAGGGTGTAATAGGATACCAACCCACTACCGTAGCCCCCCCATAAACAGCACCTAATCCCGAGGCGGTATTACCGTCAACCATAATGCGATTCTTGAGTAAATCCCTCGCCTGTACTTTAATGGGTAAAGGGCAAATGAAATGTTTGCTGGCGTACTGATAACCCAGTTCTAAGGCGTAAATGTTGGGGGTGATCAGTTTTTCTTTACCTTTAAATTGGTCACGAACTAAACCTTTCAGTACACTAAGATCCATTGCTAACAGTGCTGCCAGAGCGCCGATATAGATGACATTTTTAAATAATTGTCGCTGGCGTGGATTAGAATATTCTTTTAAACAAATGGCTGAAATAGGTATACCAAGATAATGAATGTCATCTCGAATTTGCTGATCGGTTAAACTTCTGCTGGCATCATAAAGTAAATAACCACCCATTTTAACACTGGCAATATCGTCAGAAATACTTTGTGAGTTCATTGCGACTACTAATTCTGAATGACCACCGCGACGCCCGAGATAATTTTTTTCAGAGATCCTTACTTCGTACCAAGTTGGCATGCCTTGAATATTTGAAGGAAAAATGTTTTTCGCACTAACCGGAATACCCATGCGTAAAACTGCTTTGGCAAACATATTATTTGCGCTGGCTGAGCCAGTGCCATTAGTGTTGGCAAAACGAACCACAAAATCGTTAATCGCTTGGCAAGCTTGCGGTAATGGCTTATCGTGAAGTTTGTTCATGTGTTGTTTGATCCCAGCTTCAATGTTGATGATAAGTAATTGTTTATTTGAATGTTGATCTTTATTTTGTGATTATCAAAGCATAATATTTTCATTTGATCGTTGCTCCAATATTATCGATCACTAGCTTTCTCATGTCCCATGCCCCTGTTGGGCAGCGTTCAGCACAAAGTCCACAATGAAGGCAAACATCTTCATCTTTGACCATGATTTGTCCTGTTTTTAACTGATCTGAAATTAATAAGTCTTGGTTAGGGTTGATCTCTTGCACTCTAAATTGTTTAACCAATTGTGCCTGAGTTGAATTAGTGTCGGCATCAATAAAATTAATACAATCCATCGGACAAACATCTTCACAAGCAGAGCATTCAATACAGGTACTTTCAGTGAATATGGTATGCACATCACAATTTAAACAACGATGTGCTTCTTCAAGGGCGAGTTGCTCATCAAAACCTAATTCAACTTCGGCATTTATTTCTTTTACGGCTTGTTCCCAGTCGAGATGAGGAACTAAATTACGTTGCTGGTGATCAATACCACTTTGATAACTCCATTCATGAATGCCCATTTTTTGGCTGATCAAGTTAAAATCACTGTGTGGGCGATCATCGATTGGATCTTTGTGATCACAATATAAGTCAATTGAAATTGCCGCTTGGTGACCATTTGCGACCGCAGTAATAATGTTTTTAGGACCAAAAGCCGCATCACCGCCAAAAAAGACGTTGGCTAAGCTTGATTGTAATGACGTTGGTGTTAATACGGGTTGTTGCCATTCGTTAAATTTAAGTCCAATATCACGTTCAATCCAAGGAAAAGCAGTATCTTGTCCGACCGCGACTAAGACTAGGTCACATTCAACTAATAATGTTTTTCCCGTTGCTTTTAAACTACGATGACCCGCTTTATCGTAGATTGATTCAACTTGCTCAAAAAGCACACCGATAAATTTGTTTTTCTTGATCACATATTCTAATGGGGTGTAGTTGGGCATGATTTCAATGCCTTCAGCCGCAGCGTCTTCTTTTTCCCAAGGTGAAGCTTTCATTGCATCATAGCTAGATCGTACCAATACTTTAACATCGGTTGCCCCTAAGCGTTTTGCAGTTCGACAGCAGTCCATAGCGGTATTACCACCGCCGAGCACTACTACTCGTTTGGGTGCTGATTTTGTATGGCCAAAGGTAACATTGGCGAGCCAGTTAATACCCGTGTCTATGTGCCCTGTGGTTTTATCGTGACCAGGAATTTTTAACCAACGACCATTCGGTGCGCCAGTGCCGATAAAAATGGCATCAAAGTTGCTTTGTAATAGTTTATCTAAGCTAGTTATTTCTTCACCAAAGTGGCATTCAATGCCCATATTGATAATGGTGTTTAGTTCTTCATCTAATACCGTTTCTGGTAAACGAAATGCCGGTATTTGGCTACGCATCATACCACCTGCTTTAATGTCTCGTTCAAATAAGACGATTTCGTAGCCTAACGGTAATAAGTCTCGTGCCACGGTTAGTGACGCAGGGCCTGCACCAATTAAGGCGATGCGTTTACCATTTTTTTTGCTAGGCACGTCAGGTAATAAAGGGGTAATGTCGTTTTTGTTATCAGCAGCAACGCGTTTTAAGCGGCAAATAGCAACGGGTTTTTCTTCAACGCGACTGCGGCGACAAGCGGGTTCACAAGGGCGATCACAAACGCGACCTAAAATCCCAGGAAAAACATTTGATTGCCAATTAAGCATATAAGCATCGGTATAACGTTTTTCGGCAATTAAACGAATATATTCGGGCACGGGAGTGTGTGCAGGACAGGCATGCTGGCAATCAACCACTTTAAGAAAATGTTGATAGTTAGAGGTATCGGTTTTTTTCAAGGTCGTAATTCCTTTGAATGAATACTTTTGATAATTATTTTTTTAGGTGGTTTGAATGTTTATCGACAACCCACAAAAACGCTGTACCTGCATCTTCAGGCGCATGACTATAATTTACTCTTAACTCGACGATTTATTAAGCTTTTTTTGTGTTAATACGACTAAAGAATAGTAACTTTTTGTAATCAACCTAAGTTTTGCTTAATAAATGTT
>CAZVPC010000087.1:5251-11264 GCA_964629005.1 uncultured Pseudoalteromonadaceae bacterium
TAAACAAAGTTCAGGTTGTTCAACTTAAGTTTTGCTTAATAAATGTTTCTCTAGCAACTATTTTTATTTTGCACTATTAAGTTGCGAGTACAGTTCTGTCGCGCACTAAAATGGTGCTAAAGGTGTAGTTATAGAGGTCTGTTTTTATTTAATGCTTTGTATTTATTGGTAAATTAAAGCTGGCATAACGATTGAATGTGATTAAAGCAGAAAGTTAGTGAACCATGCAAGGGGAATAAAAGTGAAATTAGTTAATGCAATTATCAAACCATTCAAGCTTGATGACGTTCGTGAAGCCATTTCTGAAATTGGTGTTGAAGGTATCACCGTAAGTGAGGTTAAAGGTTTTGGTCGGCAAAAAGGTCATACCGAGCTTTATCGAGGCGCAGAATATCAAGTCGATTTTTTACCTAAAGTAAAATTAGAAATTGCGGTGAATGACGATATCGTTGAACGTTTAGTCGAAGCGATTTGTAAAGCAGCACATACCGGTAAAATAGGCGATGGTAAAATTTTTGTGTATGAGTTAAGCCATGCGGTGCGTATTCGAACCGGTGAAGTTGATAGCGAAGCGATTTAAGCAGGAGAAGATAATGGAAGAATTAGCAAAAGTATCAACAACAGTAACTGAATTACGGTTTGCCTTAGATACCTTTTATTTTTTAATTTCGGGTGCCTTAGTGATGTGGATGGCCGCTGGTTTTGCCATGTTAGAAGCTGGTTTAGTCCGTTCTAAAAACACCACTGAAATTCTAACAAAAAACATTGCGCTTTATGCAATCGCCTGTGTGGTGTTTTTATTGGTTGGTTATAACATTATGTATGTTGATAATAGCGAAGGAGGTATTATTCCGAGTATTGCGGGCTTGATTGGTAGCCAAGCAAGTGACGCAGATCATTCCTTAGAGTCTGATTTCTTTTTCCAAGTGGTGTTTGTTGCCACGGCCATGTCAATTGTATCGGGCGCGGTGGTTGAACGCATGAAACTTTGGGCATTTTTAGCTTTTTCAGTAGTATTAACGGGGTTTATTTACCCGTTAGAAGGTTATTGGACTTGGGGTGGGGGGTTTTTATCTAAAGCAGGTTTTAGTGATTTTGCTGGCTCTGGTATTGTGCATTTGGCGGGCGCGTCTGCTGCATTAGCAGGCGTTTTATTACTCGGTGCGCGCAAAGGGAAATATGGTAAAAATGGCGAAGTACATCCTATTCCTGGTGCCAATATGCCCATGGCAACGTTAGGAACGTTTATTTTGTGGATGGGTTGGTTTGGTTTTAATGGCGGCTCCCAGTTAATGCTTTCTGATGCAGCTAATGCTACGGCGGTAGGTAAAATATTCTTGAATACCAATGCAGCAGCGGCAGCGGGTGCGGTCGCGGCATTATTATTTAATAAAATAATGTGGGGCAAAGCCGATTTAACCATGATTTTAAACGGTGCTTTAGCTGGGCTTGTCGCCATAACTGCTGATCCCTTGTCGCCAACACCACTGGTTGCAACCATGATTGGTGCCGTTGCAGGAGTGTTAGTCGTGATCTCTATTATTGGCTTTGATAAGATCAAAATTGATGATCCTGTTGGTGCACTTTCTGTTCATGGGGTTACTGGATTCTTTGGCGTTATGGTGGTGCCTTTGAGTAACGCCGAGGCTAATTTTGGTGCGCAACTTTATGGTAGTGCAGTGATCTTTGCTTGGGTTTTTATTACTAGTTTTATTGTTTGGGCGATATTGAAAAAAACCATGGGTATTCGGGTTAGCGAAGAGGAAGAATATAATGGCGTTGATATGTCTGATTGCGGTATTGAAGCCTATCCTGAATTTGTTCGTTAATTTTTAAAAATTTAAAGCATAAAAAAAGCAGCACATCGCTGCTTTTTTTGTGTAAAATTAATAATTATCAACATCTTTACGAGTATCTCATGGCTAGAGAGCAATTTGGAATTTGTGCGGAACCCAGTCTTCACGGTTATTATTTATTGTTTAATGCTCTTGAGGATAAAAATGCCTTTGTTCGTCAAGCATTATCGCGTTTACCCGCCTTATTTGATGACTATGCAGATCGTTTTTCTGAAGCAAATTTAACGGGCGTTATTGCCATAGGCTCAAATTATTGGGATGAACTTTGCCCTGAAGCGCGCCCTGAATTTCTTGCTCCATTTCCCGCGATGTCGTGTGAGGATAGATTTGCACCTGGGGGGGCTTTTGATCTTTATATTGAAATTCGGAGTGATCGTGCTGACGTTAATCACATTGTTAGTGACAAAGTTTGTCAGTTACTTGCTGACAGTGTTGAATTAGTTGAGCAAGTAAGAGGCTTTCGTTACTTAGATGGTCGCGATCTTACTGGTTTTGTTGACGGTACTGAAAATCCTAAAGGTTTTCATCGTCGCGATGTTGCCTTAGTTAATCAGCAAGATGATTTTGCCAGTGGTAGTTATTTGCATATTCAACGTTATCGTCATAATTTAACCTTATGGAACACGTTAGCGCAGCAAGATCAGGAAGATGTTTTTGGTCGCACTAAATTTGAAAATATCGAATATGAGAGCGATAAAAAGTTACTAACAGCACACACTAAGCGTAGTAATTTAAAGGATGTTGATGGTAATAGCATTGAAATTGTCAGGCAAAGTATGCCTTATGGTGAAATGAAAATGCAGGGGTTATTTTTTGTTTCTTATTGCCAAACCCCGAAAAATTTTGAATTAATGTTGCGCAGCATGATATTTGGTGATGATGAAGGACATTTTGATCATTTATTGCAATATAGCCAAGCAGAAACCGGTGCCGCATTTTTTGCACCTAGTTTGAATTTTTTGGCAACATTAGCGCAAAATTAGTTTTTGATAGGATTGTAAAAAAATTCTGTGGAGGGGATTTATCCCCGAAAAATACGCCTATAATGTAAGGTACGGTGATCAACTGTGTGGTGTTTTTTAACCAATATTTTTCAAGAATAACTCTTCTAAATTGGTAATGGTTTGTTTGATATTGCCAACATCTGACGGCGCAATAAAAATAGTATCATCACCCGCGATAGTACCAAGTACACCATCAGCTTTACTTAAACTATCAAGTAAACGAGCGATTAATTGTGCCGCTCCAGGGCTAGTGCGAATAATGATCATTACATCGTTGTGTTCAATATCTAACACCAATTGTTTTAATGGGCTTTTTGCGGTGGGCATACCTAGTTCTGCCGGTAAACAATAAACCATTTCTTGGCGAGCGTTACGAGTGCGCACCGCACCATATTTGCTTAACATCCGAGAAACTTTAGATTGGCTAATATTATCAAAGCCTTGTGCTTTTAATGCATCAACAATATCGCTTTGTGAACCAAATTGTTCTTGTTTAAGCAATTCTTTAAATGCGTTAACGAGTAATTCTTGTTTTTGAGGACCAGCCATAATGAATTTTTTTAAACCTTACTTTTTTTAACGGAGCATTTCGAGGTAACACGAGTATACTACTAATGTCGAGTTACAATCTCGATCATTATAGGGTAAATTTGCACGCTATAATAGGCATTAAACATTGAATTATTACCGTAAATACTATATCTTTTGCTCGGATTTTAAGTAATTACTCAAATATCTTAGATCTTGTTGTTTCGTTGCAAGCAGATGTGCGATAGGACAAAATTTAAGATCACCATTCAAACATTCGGAGACATCACATGAAAGTTGCTGTTTTAGGTGCAGCTGGCGGTATCGGCCAAGCATTATCTTTACTATTAAAAACTCAATTACCAGCCGGTTCTGAGTTATCACTTTATGACGTAGCACCTGTTGTTCCGGGTGTTGCGGTTGATTTATCACATATACCCACTGACGTTAAAGTTGCTGGTTTTGGTGCTGATGCATTAGGCGATGCCTTAACCGGTGCGGATATCGTGTTAATCCCAGCGGGCATGCCACGTAAACCGGGTATGGACAGAGCTGATTTGTTTGCTGTTAATGCGGGCATTATTAAAACCTTAGCTGAAGGTATTGTGGCTAATTGCCCTAAAGCTTTAGTGGGTATTATTACCAACCCTGTAAACGGTACTGTACCAATTGTGGCTGAAGTGTTTAAAAAAGCGGGCACCTACGAAGCGGGACGCGTTTTTGGTATTACTATGTTAGACGTTATTCGCTCAGAAGCGTTTGTTGCTGAACTTAAAGGTTTAAACGTAAGTGACGTTAACGTGCCAGTTATTGGTGGGCACTCAGGTACGACCATTTTACCTCTGCTTTCTCAGATTGAGGGCGTAAGCTTTACTGATGAAGAAGTGGCTAGCTTAACGCCGCGTATTCAAAATGCGGGTACCGAAGTGGTTAATGCTAAAGCGGGTGGTGGTAGTGCTACTTTATCTATGGGCGCTGCGGCAGCACGTTTTTGTATGTCGTTAGTTAAAGCTTTACAAGGTGAGTCAGTAGTTGATTATGCTTATGTGCAAGGTAATACTGGTGATGCAGATTTCTTTGCGCAACCTGTGCGTTTAGGTGTTAATGGTGTTGAAGAATACCTATCTTACGGCGAACTCAGTGCGTTTGAACAACAAGCGAAAAACGACATGCTAGCAACCTTGAAAAAAGACATTCAAGAAGGCGTTGATTTTATTAACGTATGATTTTTTGTAAAACTTATGTTGTAAAAACCGCTCATTGGGCGGTTTTTTATTGACAATTCTTTGTGCTTTCGCCATTTACATCTTCGCTAATAGCTTTAAATTGTTTTGACATCATCACCGCCGTTATACCATGAGCAAAAACACTGAGTAAAACAGTTAATACAATAACTGCCATAAGTTGCTCGTAACCCGTCACGCCAAGTTCATCGATGACAATAAACAAATATAAAATTGACGCTATACCACGAGGGCCAAACCAAGCAATAAATATTTTGCTATAAAAATCAATTTTAACTCCAATTAAAGCAATGAAAACAGGGATCATACGAATAAGTGTTAAACTCAACAATGCGTACATTAAAAGGTTAAGATCCCAATAACTATAAAAATTAGGTATACACACTAAACCAAAAAGAAAAAATATGATCAAAGAAAAAAGCTTGCCTTGGGCTTCACTAAATTCTTGCATATGTGTTCTAACTAAAGGAATTTTTGTATTGAGCATCAGACCTGCGAAAAAAGCGGCAATAAAACCATTACCATGCAGAAGTTCCGCGGCACAGTAAGCTAATATTGCTAATGCAAAAGACACCAAATGATGGAAGGTGTGGCTCATCCAGTTTTTTAAGGTCGCATGATCAACTAATTTCCCGCCAGCATAGCCAACAAATCCGCCAACTAATGGCGCAATCAGAAGTTGTGTTGCCATAAAAGTTAACCAGTAACCACCATTATTTAGCGAGGTTGCTCCGCTTGCTAAAACACTAATACACAATAATATTGGTGGTAATGCAATACCATCATTTAAGCCACTTTCAATACTAATAGATTCTTGTATGCGTTTAGGTACGTTTTTACTTTGTACAACAGCTTGACCTAATGCTGCGTCAGTAGGAGAAAGAATAAGAGCTAATAATGCTAATACCCATAGATTATAGCTGGGAAAAAAATACTGTGCACTAAGCGCGCCAACCAACATAGTTAATGGCAGCCCAATTAACAATAAACGTGCGGGAATGCCTGCGAGAATTCGACCTAAACGACAATATTTTAAGTATGATGCATCGACAAATAAAATAAGTATTAATGTTATTTCAGCTAAAGTTTTAACAATTTCAGTGTCAAGGTTAACCGTGATCAAGTTAAATCCAATAGGGCTAATAAAGATACCTACAGATAAAAATACCATAGGGCCACTGATAAATGAGTGCTCAGATAGTTTGGAAAATAAGCCAAAAGATAAGATTAACAAAGTTAATATAATTAAAATAACATGGTTATCCATACATGACCTCTATGGTAATTGGTTATACTTAGCGATCACAAAAGCTTAACAATTATTATGAACAACGATTAGCGGCAATATGCGCCAATGCTATCAATGCTTGTTTAGCCTCAG
>CAZVPC010000088.1:0-11129 GCA_964629005.1 uncultured Pseudoalteromonadaceae bacterium
TATTAATATTCGTTTTGCTAAACAAGATGAAAAATTAGTATTACTTGATGAAAAAGAAGTAACACTTTCTCCAAATACTTTAGTTATTGCTGATACTGGTCTTAATGGCAAAGGTAAAGCTTTAGCAATGGCAGGGATCTTTGGCGGTCTTAATTCGGGAGTTAATTTATCGGAAGGGAGTGACTCAAAAGATATTTTCCTAGAAAGTGCTTTTTTTGCTCCGTTAGCTATTTTAGGTAAAGCGCGTCAATATGGCTTGCATACCGATGCCTCTCATCGTTATGAACGTGGTATTGATCCCGAGTTACAACATAATGCAATGGAACGTGCGACCGAACTTTTATTAGCAATTGTCGGCGGTCAAGCAGGGCCGATTGTGGAAGCAAAATCGGCAATCGATATTCCGCAACAAAAACAAATTAAGCTACGTCGTGAAAAACTTGACGGCAGAATTGGCCATCACATAGCCGATGAAACGGTAACAGAAATTTTAACACGTCTAGAGTTTACAGTTACAACGACTAATGAGGGTGATGCAATCAATCTATGGCAAGTCGTTGTGCCAGCTTATCGTTTTGATATAAAAATCGAAGTGGATTTGATTGAAGAAGTTGCCCGTATTTTTGGCTACAACAATATCCCTAATGTGTCACCGAAAGCTATTTTGCAGATGCGTGCTAAAAAAGAAGCACAATTACCGCTCAGTAAATTACGGCAAACTTTAGTTAATAGAGACTATCAAGAAGCGATCACCTATAGTTTTGTTGATCCTAAAGTGCAGTCATTAATTCATCCTCAGCAAGTGGCAATGGTGTTACCACACCCTATTTCATCTGAAATGTCGGTAATGCGTTTAAGTTTATGGACTGGGTTACTACAAGCGGTGCTTTACAATCAAAATCGTCAACAAAATCGAGTGCGTCTATTTGAAACCGGTCTTCGCTTTATTGTCGATAACAACGCTGAAAATGGTGTTCGTCAACAAAATATGATCGCAGGAGTGATCAGTGGTCAGCGACATAATGAACATTGGAGCCAAGAAAAGGTTGTCAGTGATTTTTATGATATTAAAGCTGACGTTGAAGCGTTGCTATCATTAACCGGCGATAAACGTGTTTACGAATTTTGTAAAGCTGAAATAGCAGCTTTACATCCGGGGCAAACGGCTGCGATTTACAAAAATAATACTTTGGTTGGTTATGTTGGAGCCTTACATCCTGAATTAGAACGGAAATTAGGGTTGAACGGAAGAATATTTATTTTTGAATTATTATTGTCTGAAGTTTTAACTCAAAAAGTCCCTGTAGCTACTGATGTATCTCGCTTTCCGGCTAATCGTCGCGACATCGCGGTGGTAGTGAAAGAACAAATTGAAGCAAAAAAAGTGTTACAACTTATTGAAAAGGTTGGCGGAAATCATTTAATTGATCTAAAATTATTCGATGTATACCGTGGTAACGGTATCGACGCAGGGTTTAAGAGCTTAGCCATCGGTTTGTTTATGCAAGATGATAAGAAAACTCTTGAAGAAAAAGATATTAACCAAGTGGTTGAGCGAGTAGTTGATACATTAAAAGATGAATTACAAGCATCACTGAGGGATTAAAGCAATGGCGCTAACTAAAGCAGAAGTAGCTGAACATTTGTTCGAAAAAGTAGGATTAAGTAAACGTGACGCCAAAGAAATGGTTGAGTGTTTTTTTGAAAATATCCGTGAAACCCTAGAAAGTGGTGAGCAGGTGAAACTTTCAGGATTTGGCAATTTTGATATTCGTGAAAAAAGTGAACGTCCTGGTAGAAATCCCAAAACGGGTGAAGATATTCCTATTTCAGCCCGTCGGGTGGTTACTTTTAGACCGGGACAAAAATTAAAAAGTCGTGTTGAGTCAGGTAACAGCGAGTCATAGTATTATCGTTTTCCCCTTACTTTTTTAGTCGATAAAATAGTATCGTTTATTGACTATTTTTGCTGGGGATTTTGAATAAAAAAGGCTGTATTTTACAGCCTTTATTTTATTAGACTCATGGCGTTAAGCTATTTTTTATCGAGTAATGACTGAATTAGCTAAGCGGGTTAATATTTGTTCGCTGGTGGTTAGGTCAATGCAAGCATCAGTAATACTTTGTCCGTAAACTAACTTTTTATTGTTAGTGATTTTTTGTTTTCCAGCGACTAAAAAACTTTCGATCATTACCCCAAAGATTGTTGCATTACCTTGAGTTATTTGCGTTGTAATAGAATGGGCCACGTCAGCTTGTTTGGTATGATCTTTATGGCTATTGCCATGACTGCAATCAATCATAATACGTTCAGGTAAATCAACATTACGTAGTAAGTCACAAGCCTTATCAATATCTTGAACATGATAATTGGGTTCTTTACCACCACGTAAAATAATATGAGCAAAAGGATTACCATGGGTTTGATAAATACACATTTGCCCTTTTTTATCGGGTGAGTAAAGTACGTGTGGTACACTTGCTGCCTTGATTGCATCACTAGCAATTTTAACATTTCCGTCGGTGCCATTTTTAAAACCAACCGGACAAGATAATGCCGAAGCTAATTCGCGGTGAACCTGACTTTCAGTGGTGCGCGCGCCAATAGCGCCCCAGCTGATCAGATCTGAAATATATTGTCCCGTTACCATGTCTAAAAATTCAGTGCCCGTAGGTAAACCTAAATCATTAATCTCAATTAATAAACTACGCGCCATATTTAACCCTTTGGCAACCTTGAATGATTTATCAAGATCAGGATCGCTAATTAAACCTTTCCAACCGACGGTAGTACGAGGCTTTTCAAAGTAAACCCGCATCACAATAAATAATTCCTGCTTAAATTTCTCATGTAACACTTTTAATTTTCGAGCGTAATCAATTGCGGCTTCAGGATCATGAATAGAACAAGGACCAATGATCACTAATAATCGTTTGTCTGTGCCACTAATAATATTCTCAATGGTCTTTCGACTGTTAATAATAAAATCAGCGGTTGCTTGTATCAGAGGAATTTGTATGGCTAATTGTGCAGGAGAGATCAAATTTTCAATCAAAGAAGTGCGAAATTCATCGGTTTTTATTGTCATTAGTTTGCTTATGTTTAGACGGTTTTTCTTGGTCGCTAACATAGCGAAAAAGCAGCCTAAAGCCAACCCTTAAACCAATTTAAATCACGATTTAGTGAAATAATTAGTACTTATATCTTTGCAGCTTCGTTTCTGAGAGAATTTTAGCCGTAATTTCTTCAACCGATAGTTTGGTGGTATTTAAAAAAGGGATTTTTTCTTTTTTATACAATTTCTCAACTTCTCTGACTTCCATGCGACATTGCCTCGCTGATGAATATTTACTATTTGATAATCGGTTATGACGAATATCAATTAATCGCTGTGCATCAATGGTTAAACCAAATAATTTCTTTTTATGTTTTTTTAAAAAAGCAGGGATCTGTAGTTCATCCATATCATCGTCAGTAAACGGATAATTAGCCGCTTTAATGCCATATTGCAACGCTAAATAAAGCGAACTAGGGGTTTTACCAGAGCGAGACACGCCAACAAGAATAACATCGGCATGTTCATAATTACTAATATTTGAACCATCGTCATTGGCTAAAGCATAATTAACCGCATCAATACGAAAATCATAGCTGTTTTCATGAATACTATGGGTTCGGTGAGCTTTGGGTTTTGCTTTTATACCCAATTGTTGTTCAAGTGGTGTGACAAAATGCTCTAAAAAATTATAGATAATCGCATCACAACTATCGATAACCTCTCTGATCTCGGGTTTTACAAAGGTGTGAAAAACCAAAGGCGGCATACCAGAGCGCTTGCTTGATTTATTAATTTTTTCTTTAGCGGCAAGTGCCTGTTCAATAGTTTCAACAAAAGAAATAGTATGATGTTCAAATTCAGTGGGAAATAATGATAGCAAGGCATGACCAAAAACCTCTGAAGTAATAGCGGTGCCATCGGATATATAAAAAGCGGTGCGCATAAATTTTTTCTCTTTTTCGTCGACGTAGTGTAGGAGTTACGTAGGCGTGACTTTAGTCGCGCTATTGCTATATAAGGTTATGTGTTTTTATCCGTTTGATCATAGTTTATGAAAACTTTTAATTTCGTTTCACCAGCGGTCAGTGTAAAATACTATTAGCTCATATTAAAGGGCTTTTCTCAACTCTTACGGAGATTTTGTCGTGCAACAACATGTACTTTGGTATGAAAATTTAGGAATGAATGATGTCGAACGTGTCGGCGGGAAAAATGCTTCATTAGGTGAAATGATTTCAAATCTCGCTAATGTCGGTGTGCAAGTACCAGGCGGCTTTGCTACCACAGCCTACGCGTTTAATGAGTTTCTTGAGCAAAGCGGCTTAAATGATAAAATATATCGTTTATTAGATGACTTAGATGTTGACGATGTTAATGCCTTGGCAAAAGCGGGGGCAACCATTCGTCAATGGATCATTGATACACCTTTTTTGACACAAATGCAGCAAGACATTGAACAAGCTTACGCAAAACTTGCAGGCGAATTTTCTGCCGATGCGTCATTCGCGGTACGTTCATCCGCAACGGCTGAAGACATGCCAGATGCGTCATTTGCAGGGCAACAGGAAACTTTTTTAAATGTGCGTGGTTTCGATGCGGTGATGGTAGCCATTAAGCATGTTTTTGCTTCACTATTTAATGATCGAGCTATTTCGTATCGTGTACATCAAGGTTATGACCATCGCGGTGTGGCTTTATCTGCGGGCATTCAACGCATGGTACGTAGTGATATTTCATCTTCTGGGGTGATGTTTTCTATCGATACCGAATCTGGTTTTGAAGAGGTGGTATTTATCACTTCAAGTTATGGTTTGGGTGAAATGGTAGTGCAGGGGGCTGTAAACCCTGATGAATTCTATGTACACAAACCTACTTTAGCTAAAGGTAAGCCAGCAGTTGTTCGTCGTAATATTGGCAGTAAAGCCATTAAAATGATCTATACCGACGCACAAGAACACGGCAAACAAGTGGCGGTAGTGGATGTTGATGAAGCACAATCCAATCAATTTTCATTAACCGATGCTGAGGTGCAAGATCTAGCTAAACAAGCGGTTATTATTGAAAAACATTATCAACGCCCTATGGATATTGAATGGGCAAAAGATGGTTTAGACGGCAAACTTTATATTGTACAAGCACGTCCTGAAACAGTTCGTAGTCGTGAAAGCGGTAATGTAATGGAGCAGTTTAAATTACAAGGTAGTGCCGATGTTGTTTGTACCGGACGTTCTATTGGTCAAAAAATAGGGAGTGGCGAGGCAAAAGTATTAGCGTCATTAGCAGAAATGGATAAAATTCAGCCGGGCGATGTGTTAGTGACTGATATGACGGATCCTGATTGGGAGCCGATCATGAAAAAAGCGTCAGCAATTGTAACTAATCGTGGCGGTCGAACTTGTCATGCGGCGATCATTGCGCGTGAAATGGGTATTCCTGCGGTAGTTGGTTGTGGTGATGCAACCAGTAAAATTAAGGCAGGTGATGAAATTACCGTATCGTGCGCTGAAGGTGATACCGGTTTTATCTATCAGGGACAACTTGATTTTACCGTGATCAAGTCTGAAATTGATAATATGCCTGAATTACCATTGAAAATAATGATGAATGTTGGCAATCCTGATAGAGCGTTTGCGTTTGCACGTTTGCCTCATGCAGGAATTGGTTTGGCACGTCTAGAATTCATTATAAATAAGATGATCGGTGTACATCCTAAAGCGCTTATTAATTACGACACACAATCAGCAGATTTAAAGGATGAGATTGATGATATTATTGTGGGTTATGAAAGCCCGATAGAATTTTATATTGCAAAATTAACTGAAGGTATTTCAACCCTTGCAGCAGCTTATTCACCTGAAAAAGTGATCGTGCGGATGTCAGATTTCAAATCGAATGAATATGCGAATTTAGTCGGTGGTGAAGAATATGAGCCTGATGAAGAAAATCCGATGATTGGTTATCGTGGCGCAGCGCGTTATATATCTCAAGATTTTCGTGATTGTTTTGCACTTGAATGTGACGCAATAAAACGTGTACGTAACGATATGGGCTTAACTAATGTTGAAGTAATGATCCCGTTTGTGCGCACGCTTGAAGAAGCGTCACAGGTTATTGATATTCTCGCTGAGAATGATTTGAAACGTGGTGAGAATGGCTTACGTGTTATTATGATGTGTGAGTTACCTTCAAATGCCTTATGTGCAGATCAGTTTTTAGATTATTTTGATGGTTTTTCAATTGGCTCTAACGATTTAACCCAATTAACACTGGGTCTTGATCGCGACTCTGGTTTGATCGCGCATTTGTTTGATGAACGTGACCCCGCGATAAAAGCGTTATTATCCATGGCAATAAAAGCCTGTAAAGCACGTGGTAAATATGTGGGCATCTGTGGCCAAGGCCCTTCAGATCATGCTGATTTTGCTGCATGGTTAGTAGAGCAGGGCATTGACAGTGTTTCTTTAAACCCTGACACCGTGTTACCCACATGGTTGTACTTAGCTGAGCAACATAAGTAAAACGCAATTTAATTGGTAGGCGTGGTTTCACGGTTGAAACCACGCCTACGATACCCAAGCCGTAGGCGTATTACCAAAACATTCGCGCTATATTAAATCAATAAGTTCTTAGGCTTTTTTAAGCACAATCAATTAATTTTATGATCTGCATGGTATACTTCTTGACCTTGTAGAATTTTAATTATCTATTGTCTTGTTATGTTGCCTTATTTAGATCATCAAGAGTTAGTTTCTCCGTTATATCAACAATTTGCTACATCATTAAAAACACAACGCTTTAGTGGCGATATTAATATGCAATACAGTGCTCGTTTAGCGGTTGCTACTGATAATAGTGTTTATCAACAATTACCACAATTAGTACTTCATCCTCGAAATAAGCAAGATGTACAACGTATTACCACCCTTGCCAGTGAAAGCCAATTTGAGCAGATCAAGTTTAGTGCTCGCGGTGGTGGAACCGGTACTAACGGGCAAAGTTTAACGCCAGGTATTGTGGTTGATTTATCTAAATATATGGATCATATTTTGGAAATCAATGTAGAAGAAAACTGGGTTCGCGTAGAAGCTGGCGTTATAAAAGATCAACTCAACGATTATTTAAAACCATATGGCTTTTTCTTTTCGCCCGATTTATCTACCAGTAATCGCGCTACATTAGGCGGTATGATCAATACAGATGCGTCAGGGCAAGGTTCGTTAGTTTATGGTAAAACCTCAGATCATGTTATTGCACTTGAATCAGTATTAGCCTGCGGTGAGTTAATTGTTACTGAAGCCATGCCCATTGCACAGGCCGAGCAATTAGCACAACAAGATAATGCTTATGGGCAAATAGTTAAACAAGTGTTAGCAAGTTGTCGTGATAATCGACAGCTCATTTTAGCAAAATTTCCGCGCTTAAATCGTTTTTTAACCGGTTATGATTTAGAACATGTATTCAATGATGATTTAACTGAATTTAATTTAAGCCGATTGATCACTGGCTCTGAAGGCTCACTTGCCATTGTTTGCGAAGCTAAACTTAATTTAACGCCGATTGCCAAAGCTAAAACCTTGATCAGTATTAAATATGATAGTTTTGATTCCGCACTAAGACATTCACCTCAGCTTGTGGCCGCAAAAGCAACATCGGTGGAAACCATTGACAGTAAAGTGTTAAACCTTGCCAGAGAAGATATTATTTGGCATTCAGTCAGTGCGTTATTAACCGACGTTGCCAATAAAACTATAGACGGTATCAACATAGTTGAATATAACGGTGAAAGTACTACGGCTTTGGCTGAACAAATCGCACTTTTAACAACACAGCTAGACATTGAAATTGAACAAGATCAAAATGGCGTAATAGGGTATCAAACAACCTCTGATCTAACCAGTATCGGTAAACTTTACGCAATGCGTAAAAAAGCGGTTGGTTTACTTGGCGCTAGCTGTAATGACGATCAAAGTAACCATAAAAAACCAATCGCTTTTGCTGAAGATACTGCGGTTCCTCCTGAAAATTTAGCCGATTACATTGTTGAATTTCGTCGTTTACTCGACAGCTATCATTTGGATTACGGCATGTTTGGTCATGTTGATGCGGGGGTTTTACATGTACGACCTGCATTGGACATGTGTGATGTTGAGCAAGAAAAAATATTACGCAAAATTTCCGATCGCGTGGTTGCCTTAACGGCAAAATATGGCGGCTTAATGTGGGGCGAACATGGTAAAGGTTATCGTAGTGAATATGGACCAGAATTTTTTGGTGAACAACTTTTCACAGAACTAAGAAAAGTAAAAACTGCATTTGATCCATTGAACAAGATGAATCCGGGAAAAATTTGTACCCCGATAAATAGCGAAGAAAAGAGTGAAAAATTAGTTTCTGTTGATGATACTAAGCGGGGTTTTTATGATCGTCAGATCTCTGTTAAGGTTAAAAATTCTTTTAGTGCAGCATTAAATTGTAATGGCAACGGCTTATGCTTTAATTATGATGTTAATAGCCCTATGTGCCCATCAAGCAAGGTTACGCGTGACCGAAGACAATCCCCCAAAGGTAGAGCTGCCTTGATGCGAGAGTGGTTGCGCTTGTTAGAAAAAAACAACGTAAATATTTTTGCCTTAGAGCAAAATATTAACCAATGGTCAGTAAAACGAATACTAAACAAGCTGAAAATTAGTCTAAGATCGACCGATAAAGATGATTTTTCTCACGAAGTCATGACCGCAATGGCTGGATGTTTAGCGTGTAAGGCTTGTGCTAGCCAATGTCCGATTAAAGTTGATGTGCCTGATTTTAGAGCGCGTTTTATGAATATTTATTATTCACGTTATAGACGACCATTAAGTGATTTATTAGTGGCTAATGTTGAATATTTAGCACCGGCAATGGCTATTTTTCCTAAAGCGACTAATTTGTTGCTATCGACTAAATTATATAATAGCTTTTCAAAAAAAGTGATCGGCTATGTTGATACGCCGCTCTTGTCGGTACCTACGTTAAAACAACAAGTAAAAGTTCAAAATTATCCTAAATTTGATCTAGCTAAATTATCAGCGCTTAGTGAAACTGAGCGCCAAAAGTACCTATTAATTATACAAGATCCATTCACTACTTTTTATGATGCTGGCTCAGTTAGTGCTTTAATGAGACTTGTAGAAAAATTAGGGTTTAGCCCCATTTTAGTGCCTTTTAAACCTAATGGTAAAGCGCAGCATGTTAAGGGTTTTTTAGCAAAGTTTGCTAAAACAGCAAGATCAACGGCTGATTTTCTTAATAAATTACAGCAATTAAATATACCCATGTTAGGTATCGATGCTTCACTGGTATTGTGTTATCGAGATGAATACAAACAAATTTTAGCTGAGCAACGCGGCGATTTTAAAGTATTACTAGCACATGAATGGTTAATTGAAAACTTAGCTAATTTAGCCATGAAAGCAAAACAAAATACTGAGCTAGCTTATCAATTATTTGCACATTGTACGGAAAAAACAGCGTTGCCTAGTAGTGAAAATCAATGGTTAACTATATTTGAGCATTTTGGTTTGTCGTTAGAAAAAGTTGCTGTAGGTTGTTGTGGTATGGCTGGTACTTATGGCCATGAAGCGGTAAATTATGATAAAACAAAAGCATTATTTGAAATGAGTTGGCAAGCGAAGCTTGATAAATTACAGCCCCAGCAAGTTTTAGTCACGGGCTTTTCATGCCGTTCACAAACTAAACGTTTTGCGGGATTAAAAACACGCCATCCGGTTGAGGCTTTGCTTGCAGCACTAGGTTAAGATCAATAAACAGACTAAAAGTCATCATACTTTTAGTCTGTTGCTTTCATCCTGTCAGCAGTTGGGCGCTATTATCCGTGTCTCGATTGCGGATTATAGGTTCATAAAGCTAAATTGATTATTTACCACCACGAGCGATAATTTCGCGTGCCATTTCATCAGCAACGCAGCCAGTAGGTTTATTTTTTGTTTGTGCTTTGTTGAAAATATCTAATAAAGTGTCATAAATTTCTTCAACCTTTTGAGTTGATTTTTCGGCACAATAATCATGCTCAAAAGATACGTTAATAATACCACCTGCATTAATAACATAGTCTGGAGTGTACAAAATGCCTCGATCAAGTAAGGCTTGATCATGACGAGAATGTGCTAATTGATTATTAGCACAGCCAGCAATAATTTTAGCTTTTATGCGATCAATAGTATTATCATTAATGGTTGCGCCTAATGCACAAGGGGCATAAATATCAACGTCTTGATCATAAATCTCATCTAAACCAACAACATTGGCGCCAAATTTTTGTTCAACTTTATGCAAAATATTTTGATTAATATCAGTGACAACTAATTTTGCCCCTGCTTTGTGTAAATGTTCACATAAATAATAACCAACACTCCCCAGACCTTGAACGGCTACGGTTAATCCAGTTAAATCATCGCTATTTAGTTTATGTTTCACCGCTGCTTTTATACCTAAAAAAGTACCTAAGGCGGTAAATGGTGCGGGGTTACCGCTTTTGCCTTCAGTTCCGGTAACATGTGGGCTAACCGTATTCGCAATAGCAATATCGTCTGTATTAATATTAACGTCTTCGGCGCTAATATAACGGCCATTTAAGTTATTAAGGGCTTGGCCAAAAGCTTTAAATAAAGCCTCTGATTTGATCGTTTTTGCATCACCAATAATAACTGACTTGCCACCACCCATGGTTAAACCAGCCATGGCATTTTTATAAGTCATGCCTTTAGATAATCGTAATACATCAACTAAAGCCTCTTCATCTGAGACGTAATCCCATAGTCGACAACCCCCTACAGCTGGCCCTAATTTAGTACTGTGTATCGCAATAATTGCTTTTAAACCTGACGCTTTATCACTACAAAAAACCACTTGTTCGTGATCATCAAAATCAACTAAGTCAAACAATGCCACTTTATTATCTCCACAATGTTGCAAGAAAGTTCATTTATGTTATTTGTTTACAATGTAATAACTATGATCCTAGATTCAGCAGTTGGGCGCGAAATAAGAGTGTAGCTATCTGATTTAATTAGC
>CAZVPC010000089.1:0-11095 GCA_964629005.1 uncultured Pseudoalteromonadaceae bacterium
CTTCGTAGCGGTAAACCCCAATTCAAAAATACCTGCGCTTATTGATAACAGTAGTGATGATAAACAACCGTTGTTTGAGTCGGGCGCCATATTATTATATTTAGCTGAAAAATTTGATGCCTTTATACCGAAAGATACCGCAGTTAGAGCACAGTGTTTATCGTGGTTATTCTGGCAAGTTGGTAGTGCCCCTTATTTAGGTGGTGGCTTTGGTCATTTTTATGCGTATGCACCTGAAAAATTTGAATACCCAATTGAACGCTTTACCATGGAGGTAAAACGCCAACTTGACGTGCTTGATCGCCATCTAGCCAACAATCGTTACATGTGTGGTGATGAATATACCATTGCCGATATGGCTATTTGGCCTTGGTATGGTGCATTGGTACAAAACAAAGTGTATGAAGCAGCTGAATTTTTACAAACACAAAGTTATAAGCACTTAGTGCGTTGGACAGAAGACATTACCCAGCGAGCAGCAGTTAAACGTGGCGTAATGGTTAATCGTACGTGGGGCGAATTGAACGAACAATTACATGAGCGTCACGATGCCAACGACTTTGAATTGAAAACGCAAGATAAGCTGGTTGATGCAGAGTGATTTGTTTCATATTATTGCCTTAACTAACCAGAACGTAAATCTAGCGTTATTAAAATTTTAAACGCCATGTACGATGAAAAATACAAAGCCGCGCATTTTATCAGGCTCATTTGTCAATTGGAAAATTCTGCATCATAAGTATGTATTTATGAGCTGCAAGATAACA
The DNA here is from genome assembly GCA_964629005.1 of uncultured Pseudoalteromonadaceae bacterium. Lineage (GTDB taxonomy): Bacteria > Pseudomonadota > Gammaproteobacteria > Enterobacterales > Alteromonadaceae. The sequence goes on from CAZVPC010000089.1 coordinate 768, forward strand.
TGCCACATCCCGCTTTATGTTTTGCCCAGTCAGGGCGTTTTTGAGCATATTCTTGATATTCGTTTTGTTCATTATACGGTTGCTGCAAAACTTTTTGTAATTGATGTATTTTACTGAAATCTCCCTTTTCAGCCGCGTCAATTGCTTGTTGAGCTAAATAATTTCGTAATACATAAAGAGGGTTTATTGCATTCATTCGTTGTGTGCGTAATTGTGGTGTATTGTTTTGAGCTTTTTCACTTTTTACTCGCTCAATATATTTTTTTAGCCATGTTGTAAATTGTTGTTTGTATTCAGTAGTTAATTGTTTTTGTTGATAATAACAGTTTTCAAAGTAAGTAAGCCATTGATTGTTAATGCATTGCTTTGTTGTCATTGGAATTTTGGCTAATTGTCGATAAAATAAAGTCATATCTGTTTCTACGGTGACTAAAAGTTGTTCTAGCTCCGTTATTAATTGCAAATCATTTTTTTGTTCGGTTAATAATCCGAGTTTACTTCTCATCATGCTTAACCACTGAGCTTGGTAATTATTAGCATAATTTTCTAGTAATTTTTGTAGCGGCTCTGCTTCGTTAATTAAAGGGAAAATAGCATTGGCAAGTTGAAATAAATTCCATTGGCTTATCTGTGCTTGGGCAGCAAAACAATAACGTTTACCTTGTGCATCAGTGGTGTTAGGTGTCCAATTAGGATCAAAGTTATCTATCCAACCATACGGACCATAATCAATGGTTTCACCAATAATTGACATATTATCAGTGTTCATTACCCCATGTACAAAACCAACTCTGAGCCAGTGCACCATTAACGTACAGGTGCGATCACATATTTCGCTAAACCAATTAATATAAATATCGCGAGTGAAAATATCAGCCTCGATGTCATCTCTACCACAAAGTAGGTGTGAAAAGTCTGTTTGAATACAAAATTGGACTAACTTGGTTAGCAGCTTAATATCTCCACGCGATGCGGGTAATTGAAAACTGCCAAAACGCAAAAATGATGAAGAGACACGGCACACTACTGCACCTGATTCAGCTTTTGGGTTGCCATCATAAAACATATCGCGCATCACTTGCTCACCCGTTAAACATAAACTTAATGCACGGGTTGTAGGTACATTTAAATAATACATTGCCTCAGAGCATAAAAATTCACGAATTGAAGAACGAAATACGGCTAAACCATCGGCGGTGCGTGAATAAGGGGTGAGACCAGCGCCTTTTAATTGCAGAGTTTTATAGTCGTTTTTAGGCGTTAGTATTTCCCCTAAATTTATGGCTCTACCATCACCTAATTGTCCGGCCCAATGGCCAAATTGATGACCGCCGTAACACATTGCATAAGGTTGCATGCCATTAAGCAGTTTATTGCCTGAAAAAACATGCAAAAATTGGGCGCTAGTTAAATCGTTGTTGGTTATTCCTAAGCTATCGGCAAGGTCGGTTGAATAAGCAACTAATTTGGCGGCGGCTGTTTTATTAGGTTTTACCAATGAGTATGCGGCATGATGTACTTGTCGGCGTTGTTTTGATAAGTCAGCATCTGCAGGTAAATTATTAACAAAGCGGTTATTAAAAATAAATTTCACGGCAACTATTGCTTTAAAAGTGGGGAAGTAAAGATGTTAACATAAACGATTAATCGCTCGCCAATCGTTTATGTTACATGAATATTTAGCGCTCTAATTCCTGTTAAATTATGCACTATCAGGAGAGTAACTATATTATAAATGGTGGTTTACTATTGCCATTTAATAATTAAATATCTTAAATCAGTTTTCTTAAATTCTCTTTTAAATAAGGTTTTAATTGCTCGATTTGATCATTTTTAACTTTATCAGCCCAATCTGGATTAGCGATTAAAGCTCTGCCCACGGCGACTAAATCAAATTCATTTTTTTCCATACGCCCAATTAATTTTTCAAGGCTGGCTGGTTTCGCTTCAGCAAACGTTTGTGTACCATCCATAAAGTCATTATCTAAACCAACACTGCCTACCGTGATCGCTGGTTTTCCGGTGATTTTTTGTGTCCAACCAGCTAAATTTAAATCACTATCTGCAAATTCATTTTCCCAAAAACGACGGGTGCTACAATGAAAAATATCAACGCCAGCAGCAACCAAGGGTTGCAAAAATTCAGCTAATGCTGCGGGTGTTTCAGCTAAACGGGCGGTGTACTCTTGTTGTTTCCATTGTGAATAGCGGAAAATAATTGGATAACCTTCACCCACTGCGCTTCTAACTGCTTTGATGATCTCTACTGCAAATCTGCTACGATTTTTAACTGAACCACCGTAGTTATCATCACGTACATTGGTTGCAGACCAGAAAAATTGATCGATTAAATAACCGTGAGCACCATGGAGTTCAATGGCATCAAAACCAAGTTCTTTGGCCTCTTTGGCGGCTTTAGCAAAGGCTTGTATTACTTCATTGATATCGTCTTGTGTCATCGCATGACCCGTAACTTTATTTGGCATTGCCATACCACTAGGGCTATAACCTACCACTGTTTTATCTGGTTCAGTGCCGGGTTTTCTAATGCCGCCAACATGCCAAAGTTGCGGGGCTATTTTACCGCCTGCTTGGTGAACAGCGTCAACCACTTTTTTCCAACCAGCTAAGGCTTGCTCACCGTAAAAAAATGGCACATTAGAGTAACCATTAGCTGCTTTGTGATCAATACAGGTACCTTCGGTAATGATCAGTCCAACACCGCCCTGAGCTCTACGTTGATAATATTCGATGACTTTTGAATTAGGGATATTGTTAGGTGAAAAAGTTCGGGTCATTGGTGCCATGACAATGCGATTTTTAAGTTGTAATTTATCACTATTTAATGGCTTGAAAAGTGGTGAATCTTGCGACATGTGATTTCCTTTTTTATTCATAATTAGAGGGAACACCTTCTAATTCATTTGTTTATTAATTGTGGTTTTAGGCGTTTAGATAAGGTTTTAAATAACCGAGTTAACACTCCAGTGGTCAGACCAACACCTAGTAATATAAAGCAACAACCAATAATAATCCATGGCGTAATTTGTTCATTCAAGAAAACATAACCCCAAAATAAACCAAAAGCAGGGATCAAATAGGTGACTGAAACTGCTTTTGCTGGGCCTAAATTAGCGATAAGGCGAAAAAATATTACATAAGCAACGCCAGTACATAATACCCCAAGTAGCATGACAGCATTGATGGCTGCGCTACTCGGTAGATGGTTGGGTAGATAGAATAAGGCAAAGGGTAATAAAACAATGCTAGCTGTTATTTGTGTACCAGAGGCTAATGCAAGTGGTCTAATTGAACTTAAATAATGCTTAGTGAAATTTGCGCCGATGGCATAACAAAGTGTTGCTAATAATACGGCTAACGTGGGCAGTAAAATGACGGCGCTATTAGTGGCCATTTTATCAAACATTAAAATATAAACGCCTAAAAAACCAATGATCAAGCCGATAATACTGACTGGATTTAGGCGGTCTTTAAACCAAAAAAAAGCGACTATGGCAGCAAACATGGGCGTGGTTGCATTTAAAATGGAGGTAACACCAGCGGACAAGCTTAAAGTGGCATAACCAAACAATACAAAGGGTATCGCGGTATTAAAGAGGCTACCAATAAATATTTTACCCCAGTTATTTTTTAAATCACGGTGTTGATGTTTTAATATCATTAGGGGCAATAAAAATAGACTGGCAATGGAGGTGCGCAGTGCCATAAATAAAATCGGACCAAATTCAGGGCTGCCAACGCGCATAAAAAGGAATGATGCGCCCCAAATAGCGGCAAGTAATACGAGTTCTAAGTTAGGTGAACTTTTCATTTTTTAAAGGCATTCCTATTTTTAAACGGAGGCTAATTTTTTGCTAGCATAACGTGTATTGTTTAACCAAACTTGCGGTTTTCGGACATATCAACAAAATTTATCGGGGCTCTATTTTAACAACTGTTACGGTTGATATCGACGTCATTCGCCATTGAATATTAAGATTGTATAATGACATACCGTAAACTTTATCATCTTTTTTATTTTGTTTATAAGCAGGACGTGGATCTTGGCGTAATATTTGAGTAATTAATAGCTCAAGTTCAGGATGAATTGTTTCATATTGTTTTATTATTGTTAGAGCTAGTGTTGAAAAATTTATTGATAAGAGGGCGTTAGGTGGCTCTTGCGCAAAGCCAGCTTTTACATTGCTTACAGCATCACTGTAGGGAATATAAGGTTTTATATCGATAATGGGGGTGCCATGAAGTAAATCTAATCCAGAAATGTTTAAGATAGTTTGTTTGTTTTTAACAACGATTGAATCTAGCTTTACGACCGACATTCCCAGTGGGTTAGGGCGAAATGGTGAACGGGTTGCCAATACCCCCATTTTTTTATTGCCACCAAGTCGAGGCGGTCGAACCAACGCTTTCCAATGACATTCTTTACTGTTATCAATATTGTTGCCATGAAAAATAAAAATCAGCCAAATATGACTAAAAGCATCTAAACCATGCACTAATTCGGGATTATTTGCCATACCTTGTAATAACACTTGTCCTTTAGCTGCGGTTGCTAAACCTGGTTGTCGAGGTATGGCAAATTTTTCTTGAAACGGTGAAGTTACCGTGCCGATAACATTTAAATTATAGTGGGTTGGCATCGTTTTTTATTCAGTGTCTAAATTTTAATTATGGCGATAAAAAAAGCGGTAATTAGTTAACTAAAACCGCAATTAATGCAGAGCAAGCTGCTAATTATTTTACTCGCATACCTGGCTGGGCGCCATCATCTGGGTTTAATATCCATAAGTCTTTCCCACCAGGGCCTGCGGCTAATACCATACCTTCAGATAATCCAAAACGCATTTTACGGGGGGCTAAGTTGGCAACCATTACCGTGAGTTTGCCAATTAAATCTTCAGGGTGATAAGCCGATTTTATACCCGCGAATACTTGTCGGGTTTCACCTGTTTCTTGATCACCAAGCGCTAAGGTGAGTTTTAATAATTTATTCGCTTTTTCAACATGTTCAGCATTAATAATTTTAACAATACGTAGATCTATTTTAGCAAAGTCTTCAAATTGAATTTCATCGCTAATTGGCTCTATTACTGGTGTATTGCTCGGTTCATTAGTCTTGGCTGGTTGATGGGGTGATTTGTTGGCGGTTAAATTTTCTTTTGAAGCGTCAACCATGGCATTTATTTTATCCATATCTACACGTTGTAAAAGTGCTTTAAATTTATTTATTTTGTGACTGGTTAATAATGTTTTATGTCCATCCCACACTAATTCGTCATTTAAAAATGAGGCGGTGCTGTCAGCTAATATGGGTAACACCGGTTTTAAATAGATCATTAAGATGCGAAATAGATTGATGCCTAAGGAACAAATGTCTTGCACTTGTTGCTGCTTGCTTTCGTCTTTAATTAACTGCCAAGGTTCTTTAATAGCAATATATTCATTCACTTTGTCGGCTAGTGCCATGATCTCACGCATGGCTTTACCAAACTCGCGTGCTTCATAAAGTTTGGCTAGTCTATCACCAGCACTGGTTACTTCGTCAGCTAATGCTGGGTTTTCAATAGTGTTTGATAACATGCCATCGAAACGTTTAGTAATGAAACTCGCACAGCGTGACGCGATATTGACCACTTTACCTACCAAGTCTGAATTTACTCGTTGGGCAAAATCTTCAAGGTTTAAGTCTAAGTCATCAATTTTACTGGTTAATTTAGCCGCATAATAATAGCGTAAGTATTCAGGGTTTAAATGCTCTAAATAGGTACGGCCTTTAATAAAGGTACCTTTTGATTTAGACATTTTGGCGCCATTTACGGTAACAAAACCATGCGCATAAACTGATGTTGGCTTACGATAATTAGCTCCTTCAAGCATTGCCGGCCAAAAGAGACTATGAAAATAAATAATATCTTTACCAATAAAGTGATAAAGTTCCGCTGTTGAATCTTTTTGCCAAAACTCATCAAAATCAAAATTTTGTTTGTCACATAAGTTTTTGAAACTACCCATATAACCAATGGGTGCATCTAACCAGACGTAAAAATACTTGCCTGGTGCATTAGGAATTTCAAAACCAAAGTAGGGTGCATCACGGCTAATATCCCATTGTCTTAAACCTTGCTCAAACCATTCGGCAAGTTTATTGGCCATTTCTTCTTGTAATGAACCGCTGCGTGTCCAGTTTTTTAGCATTTGTTCAAATTCAGGTAAATCAAAGAAATAATGCTCTGAATCTTTTAATACAGGTGTTGCGCCTGAAACCACCGAACGTGGATTTAAAACTTCGGTTGGTGAGTAAGTAGCGCCACAATCGTCACAGCTATCACCGTTTTGATCTTCACTTTTACATTTAGGACAAGTGCCTTTAACAAAACGATCGGGTAAAAACATGCCTTTTTCAGGATCATATAATTGTGAAATAATACGGGTTTTAATATAACCATTGGCATGTAAGCGATTGTAAATTTCAGTTGCAAATACTTTGTTTTCATCACTGTGGGTAGAATGGTAATTGTCAAAACTGATAAGAAAATCAGCAAAATCGTCCATATGTTCTTCACGAACACCGGCGATCATATCTTCCGGAGAAACACCAAGTTCTTGCGCTTTTAACATAATGGGTGTGCCGTGGGCATCGTCGGCACAAACAAAATGAATTTCATGGCCGCGCATTCGTTGAAATCTAACCCAAATATCGGTTTGAATATGCTCTAATAAATGGCCTAAATGAATAGAACCATTAGCATAGGGTAAAGCACAAGTAACAAGAATTTTTCGCTTGTTTGACGATTGGTTAGCTGCAACAGCTGTTGAGTTTTCTGATGACATGAATTTTATTAATAATATTAATGGTAATCGTGGCGGGAATAATACAAAATTTAGCGCATCTTTTCATCTTAGTTTTTATTTATCCGTAAACAATTTGTGATGACAAATTTTAACGAAAATAAAAATGGGTTATAGGTTTAAATTTGTTTACTAAATTATTTTCGCGTAAAGCTGAAAAAAGCACAACGAGTGATGGGGTAGATATTGAGCAAGTTATTAAAGAAACGTTAGATAGTTATCGTTCAGATATCTTTGTTGATGGTATTTTAACCTGTTGTTTGTCATTCGAAATAACAGTTTCGTCAAAAATAACACAGATCGATTTAGTGATGCCTTTCCCGTGTTTAACTGAGCTGTCTACTTTAGCTGAAAGCTTATCTGAATCACTAGGATCTAAGGTTAAAATTAATATTCAGTTACAAATAGCAACGGTTAGGCGTCATAACATCGCTAATGTGGGGAATATTATTGCCATTGCTTCGGGTAAAGGCGGGGTCGGAAAATCAACGACTGCGGTCAATTTAGCCTATGCATTGATAGCAGAGGGCGCAAAAGTAGGCATTTTAGATGCCGATATTTACGGACCGTCGATTCCAACGATGCTGGCGTTGAAAAATGCAAAACCAACCTCTACCGATGGTAAGTTAATGACGGCATTAAATGCACAAGGATTAGCGGCAATGTCAATTGGATTTCTCGTTGCACAAAATGATGCTACGGTTTGGCGAGGACCAATGGCAAGCTCAGCTTTTAACCAATTACTCAATGAAACGGCTTGGCCAGAAGTTGATTATTTAATTGTCGATTTACCACCCGGAACCGGCGATATTCAATTAACCTTAGCGCAAAAAATGCCTGTTGCAGCCGCCGTTATAGTAACAACACCACAAGATATTGCTTTGGCCGATGCGATAAAAGGTATGGCAATGTTTGACAAAGTTAACGTGCCGGTGCTTGGTGTTATTGAAAATATGAGTTATCACCTTTGTGCTAATTGTGGTCAGCAAACGCCGTTGTTTGGTCAAGGTGGAGGTGAACAAATAGCTCAAAATTTTCAAACACGATTATTAGGGCAATTGCCTTTAGATATATCTATTCGCCAAGATGCAGATCTAGGAAAGTCTTGTTTGCTAGAAAATAGCACTAGTGATCTATCGCGACTGTACCGTAAAATAGCGAGTAATGTAGCCGCTGAGTTATTTTATCAATTAGATAGCCGCAGCTCGCAAACCCCAGAAATAACAACTATTTAAAAAGTAGAATAATAATGAGATTGTGTGACAAAGATATTGAGCAAAGTATAGCTGATGGACAAATTATAATAATACCAACACCCGACAGTACTATGATTTCTGGTGTCAGCGTTGATATTCGCTTAGGCAATCAATTTAGAGTATTTAAAGATCACACTGCTCCTTTTATTGATTTAAGTGGTCCTAAAAAGGAAGTGCAACAAGCGATGGACGCAGTGATGAGCGAAGAAATTTTGATCGCTGATGGTGATGCTTTTTTTCTTCATCCCGGAGAGTTAGCCCTAGCGGTAACTTATGAGTCAGTAACTTTACCAGATAATATTGTGGGTTGGTTAGATGGTCGTTCGTCGCTGGCACGGTTAGGACTAATGGTACATGTTACCGCACATCGTATCGATCCGGGTTGGTCAGGGCAAATTGTTTTAGAGTTTTTTAATAGTGGTAAATTGCCGCTAGCATTACGTCCTAAAATGAAAATTGCCGCGTTAAATTTTGAAACAATGTCAGATAGTGCTGCTCGACCATATAATAAGCGTGATGACGCTAAATACAAAGATCAAACCGGTGCGGTGGCAAGCCGAATCAGTGAAGATGATTGTTAAATTATTGAATTTTAACTAAATATTTTGCTATTACCACGCAGAGCGTGGAACTGAGGCGCAATTAATTGTAGGTTGTCACGAGTGAAACGAGGCACAACAACGCATTAGAAAAGTTATCTCTATAATTGTCGCGGCAAGCAGCGACCTACAAAAAACTATAAAATCAATATATTATATATTTAGCAACAATTCACGGGAACAGAGTTCATAAGTTAACTATTTTGGCATGATTTTCTTCGCTTGGTTTTTCGATGTTTACTAGGCATTTTTCTAATGCTTCAATCAGTAAAGTTTTATCGTGATAATGAGGCGTGGTATTACTAGCAAGTTTTTGACAAATAATATTCACTTTAGTCGATTTTAGTAATTCATTTTGACAAATCACGGTGTCGATAGGTAAGTAACCAATATTATTTTCGATCCAATCAAGTTTTTCATCAAGCGAAAGTAATGCGGCAGGGCTTTGCTCGGCCACAACATTATCAATAAAAATACAGTGACCAGTGCGTTTTTTTAAGGCATTAGAGAGTTCTCGTATTAATAATGGTGGCATGACACTAGTAAAAAAGCTGCCAGGGCCTAATAAGATCACATCGGCATTTTCGATTGCGTCAATACAGGGTGTTATTGATTTTACTGAAGGGGCTAAAATTAAATTTTGCGGAGCTATCTTCATGTCATCAACGGATAACTCACCAACACGGCAACGACCTTTAGGGTAAAAAGCCATTAAATCAGTGGGTGTTTCTGACATGGGTAATACCCGAGTTTTTACCCGTAGCATTCGTCGAACTAGATCAATAGACTCTAATGGACGAGTATGTATCTGTCCTAAACCATATAAGATCAAATTACCTAAATTATGGCCACCTAATTCGTCGGGACCATCAAAACGAAAATTAAATAATTTATTACCAATAGAATTTTCATCAACCAGATGAGTCAAGCAATTTCGTAGATCTCCCCAAGCAATAGAGCTACTACGTTTACGTAATCGACCAGTAGAACCACCATTGTCTGTTGTAGTGACAATGCCGGTGAGATGATTACCTAAAAAAGATAACGTTGCCAGAACACGGCCTAAACCATGTCCACCACCAATGGCAACTACATTAAGTTTTTTTAATTGCATGAAGTAAATTAATTACTTGAAATATTAATGAAATAATACTCGCATAAGGGTTAAAAATAAAGTTCATTTGCTTAGTCTAAAATGTTTTTGTTGATACTGAAATCTGTATTTTTTAATTACTTGGGTAAAAGTGCCTGATTGAACAAATACTTACGTTTAAATAATGTTGATAATTTTCAAATAATTAGTATAACCACCTGATTAACCAAAATTTAATCAATTTGATGTTTAAGTGTACATTGCTAAAATAACGGATGAAAAATAACGCTAATATTTAAATAAAAGGTTGACAGTTTAAGGGGCTGTGCTTAGAATGCGCCTCGCTTTCAACAAGTACTAGGCCTACTTGTTGGTGGCAAACTAGGTAGATTCAGCCGCTATTAGGCCAGTAACTGAATTTCACTTGGGGCTATAGCTCAGCTGGGAGAGCGCTTCGCTGGCAGCGAAGAGGTCTGCGGTTCGATCCCGCATAGCTCCACCATATTTTAA
>CAZVPC010000090.1:0-11022 GCA_964629005.1 uncultured Pseudoalteromonadaceae bacterium
ATGAATTGCTCAGACGTCCTGAAATAGACATTTTGAAGTATCATGAGTATAAAACACTTTGTCGCATTTTTTGCAAAGATACTTGAATCAAATCGAACTGCGACATAGAATCAAACTTAATAATTACGTTAATAAAATGTAAACACTAATACAAAAACAAGATTTAGGAATCCTGATGAAAATTCATCTTATTGCCCCTGTCGCGATTGCCCTTGCCTTATCGGGTTGTCAGAACTCGACAACGGTAACGACAAGCGTAGTCGAACAACCAGTACAAAAACAACAACAACAACAACAAACTAACCCGTTTTTCAGCAAATACGATACGCCTTATGGTATTCCCCCCTTTGAAAAGATCAAAAAAGCACATTACTTACCCGCGTTTTACCACGGTATAAAATTAAACCAAAAAGAAATTGCAGCCATTATCAACAACAAAGCGGCACCAACGTTTGAAAATACTATTGTTGCCATGGAAAAATCAGGTGATTTTTTAAATAGTGTCAGCAATATTTTCTTCGGCTTAACGGGGTCAATGTCTGATGACGAAATGCGTACAATTGCTAAAGAAATTTCACCAAAACTTTCTGCACTTAATGATGACATCTCATTAAACGAGTCTTTATTTGCGCGCGTAAAAGCCGTTTATCAGCAAAAAGAGCAACTTGATTTACGCACAGATCAAAAAACATTATTAACCACAACGTATAAGAGCTTTGTTCGTGGTGGTGCCAATTTAAATGATAACGATAAAAAAATATTCAGAGAATTAAATGAGAAAATCACCAAGTTAAGTCTAAAATTCGGTGAAAATTTATTAGCAGAAACCAATAATTTTGAAATGGTTGTCGATAATAAAGCCGATCTTGCTGGTTTACCTGACGATATTATTGCGGCAGCCGCTGTAACCGCTAAAACACGAGATCATGAGGGTAAATGGGTTTTTACTACGCATCGTCCTAGTAAAAATCCATTCTTAACGTATTCAACTAATCGTAAACTACGCGAAACGATCTACAAAGGCTATACCATGCGTGGTGATAATGGTAACACCTTTGATAACCAAAAAATTGCCAGCAAAATTGCCAGCTTACGTTTTCAAAGAGCGAAGCTACTCGGTTATAAAACTCATGCAAATTATGTGTTGGAAAATGCGACGGCAAAAACACCCGAAAATGTTTTTAAATTACTTGATCAAGTATGGCCTGCTGCATTGCAAAGAGCTAAAGAAGAACGTGCTGATATGCAAAAAATGGCCAATACAGAAGGAGGACATTTCAAAATTGCCGCTTGGGACTGGTGGTATTATTCAGAAAAAATTCGTAAACAACGCTACGATATTGATGCCGCAGAAACCAAACCTTATTTTTCATTAGAATCAACCTTACAAGGTGTTTTTTATACCGCTAATCGCTTATGGGGTGTTACCTTTAACGAAAGAAATGATTTACCTAAATATCATCCTGATGTGCGCACCTTTGAAGTATTCGATAAAGACGGCAGTTTTGTTGGTATTTACATGACCGATCATTATGTTCGCAAAAGCAAACGCGGTGGAGCATGGATGAGTAGTTTCCGTAAACAATATAAAATGTATGGCAAAAACGTTACCCCCATTATTTACAACGTTACCAATTTCCCCCGTCCGGTCGGCGACCAACCAACATTATTAACCTTTGATCAAGCATCAACCTTATTTCACGAATTTGGTCACGCTATTCAAGGATTATTATCCGATGGTTATTACCGTTCGCAAACCGGTACTGCATTACCTAGAGACTATGTAGAATATCCCTCACAAGTGATGGAAAACTGGATGACTGAACCTGAAGTACTTGCTCATTTTGCCAAGCATTACCAAACCGGTGAAGTGATACCGCAAACATTAGTTGACAAAATTCAAGCCTCAGGAAAATTTAATCAAGGTTTTGGCACGGTAGAATATTTAGCGGCAGCGCTTTTAGACATGAACTGGCACTCATTAGAAACTGCAGAACTCCAAGATGCTGAAAAATTTGAACAAAGTGTTTTGAAAAAAATTGGTTTAATTGATGAAATAGCCCCGCGTTATAGAACTGGCTATTTTTCTCATATTTTTTCAGGCGGTTATTCCTCAGGTTATTATGGCTATATTTGGTCAAATATTTATGATGCAGATACTTGGGTCGCATTTAAAGAGCATGGCATTTTTGATCAAAAAACCGCTAATGCTTACCGAAAAAATGTACTAGAAACAGGCGGCACAGATGATCCTACTATAATGTACCGACGTTTCAGAGGACAAGATCCAACGGTTGCACCATTACTTAAGCGCCGTGGTTTTACGATCAAAGGATCAAAGGGGTCAGAGTAAATTGATTTGTTGAATATCAAACTACTCTGACCCTATTGATTGAGTCGGCGCTTTGAATACGTATGTAGCCCCTGTTCAATATATCAGCAAAAGATTAGCATGAACTAAGCACATAAGATAAAAATAGGACGATATTTTGATATTACCAACAGGTCTAAAACAAATTCTACTATGCGCAGCTTTATCAACCGGTTTAGTTGCGTGTGGCGGTGGTGGGGGAACAACTACACCCCCTCCTACACCCGTTAATAAAACGCCAACGATCAGCAGTTTTACTCATGTAGTGAACCCCTCATCTTCATTAGAAGTCACCTTTTCTTGGAGCGTTGCTGATGCAGATAACGATGCACTATCTTGTACATTAAACCCAGGAAATAATGTTGACAATGTAACTATTGCTGATTGTAAAGCGACTACATCAACCACAGTCACTTATCCCAGTGGTGGTGATTATACTGCCAACTTAGCGGTTTCTGATCCAAGTAGCGCTTCAAGCAATCAAGATATCACGTTAACGGTAGGTCAATTGCCAGATCCTGTCGTTGTGGCCGGTGATAATCAATTAGTTATTTTTTATAATCGCCCTGATAACAACTATAGTGGTTGGATTTTACATTTATGGAATAATGATAGCTGTGACTCGTATGCTGATTTTGCATCGGGAGGGGGTACAGATTGGGTCACAGGTCAGGCGCAAACAGGAATCGATCCTACTTATGGTGCCTACTGGGTCTTAAATTTAAAAGCGGGTTATGACACCTGTGCAAACTTTATTGTTCATAACGGCGACAATAAAGACCTAGGGGGTATTGATCAACAAGCAGACCTAACTGGCAGTCGCATGATTTGGACTTTATCAGGTATTAGCGATTTATTCACCGAAGCAACGTTATTTCCCAAAGGCGTGATCATTGCAGACACTGCGGCTCATTGGGTTGATACGGGCACAGTATTTTGGAATGTAAATGCTACCGATGTGAGTAAAATAAGAATTTATAGCGCGGCAACTGATGACTTAGGTTACGACGGTGAAACGGGTATAGCTGGCGATAACTTTGTTGAGTTTTCACCACAATCTGGTAGCTCTAGCCTTGCCGTATCAATGGGCATACCACGCTATAAAGATTTATCAGCCTTTACGGCAAGTGCGCCTGCAACTGACAAAATAAAACAAATGTTAACCGGAAAATTACTCGCCATTGCTTACCAAAGTGATGGTAGCCTTGTTGCCGCAACTTATGTGCAAACCCCACGGGTTATTGATGCCTTATATACCGCAGGTAGCAATGATGCTGATGAGGCAAAACTAGGGTTAAATTATGCAGGTAATGAAATAACCACTAGCGTATGGGCTCCAACTGCACAACAAGTAAAACTCAACATTTATAAAGCCGACAAGAGTTTACAATCGACTGAGCTAATGAACCTTGATAATGCGACAGGTATTTGGTCACTGACCTTGCCTAACACCGACGATCGCCTATTCTATCGTTATGAACTAACCGTTTATCATCAACAAAATAAAAGAATTGAAACTATAGAAGCCACCGATCCCTATTCCGTTTCTTTATCGACCAATGGCGACTATTCGCAGTTTGCCAATTTAGCTGATGCTGACTTAAAACCAACAGGCTGGGATGAACAAGTTATTCCCGTGGTTGCCGATCCAGAAGATACGGTTATTTATGAAGGGCATATCCGTGACTTTAGTATCCGAGATCAAAGCACCAGTGTTGCCAACCGTGGTAAATATCTTGCTTTTACCGAAGAAAATTCAGTACCAGTACAGCATTTAAAAACATTGGTTGCCGCCGGGGTTACTCATTTTCATATTTTACCCGCAAATGACATTGCCAGTATTGATGAAGACGAAAGTACCCGCGTAAATATTACGGATACCGTGGCTGATTTATGTGCTAAAAACAGCTCTGCTCCTGTTTGTGGTGTTGAAGACAGTAACGCCACTTTACTCTCTGTATTTAAAAGTTACGATCCAACCACCAATAAAGCACAAGCCCTAGCGCAATCATTACGGAATTTAGATAGTTTCAACTGGGGATACGATCCTGAGCATTATTCAACACCCGATGGTAGCTATTCATCAAATCCCGATGGTGTAACGCGTATTTTAGAAATGCGGGCAATGAACCTAGCACTACACAAAATAGGCTTAAGAGTTGTTTTAGATGTTGTTTACAATCACACTAATTCATCAGGTTTATGGAATAATTCAGTCCTAGATAAAGTGGTACCGGGTTATTATTATCGTCGTGATTTAACCACCGGCAATGTTTTCAACGAAACCTGTTGCCAAGATACCGCACCTGAGCACCGCATGATGGACAAGCTAATGTCAGACTCCTTAGTGATGTGGACACAAGCCTATAAATTTGATGGTTTCCGTTTCGATATTATGAGTAACAATTCAGTAACGTCTATTCTTGCTGCACGTGATGCAGTACAAGCTATTGACCCTGATAACTATTTTTATGGTGAGGGTTGGACACGCTCTGATCGTGGTTATGTGCAAGCAGGCCAATATCAAATGGCGGGCACACAAGTAGGCACCTTTAACGACAGACCTCGCGATATTATTCGCAGTGCGTCATTGTTCAATGCGTCGGCTAGTTTAAATGATCAAGACATTATGCGCTTAGGTTTAGCCGGTACATTGCAAGATTATCAATTACAAGATAAAAGTGGCACGATCAAATCAGGTAAAAATTTCTCGCAACCCTCTTATGCTAAAGATCCCGCAGATATCATAAACTACGTTTCTAAACATGATAACGAGACCCTTTGGGATAAATTGCAATATGGTTTACCGGCTGATTTATCTATAGCAGATCGTGTTCGTGCACAAAATATCGCTGCTGCCATGCCATTATTGAGTCAAGGTATTCCCTTTTTCCAACTAGGTATTGATTTACTTCGCTCTAAATCAATGGACAGAAACAGTTTTGATGCCGGCGATTGGTTCAATTATACCGACCTGACTAAAACAACCAACAATTGGAATGTTGGTTTACCGTTAGCCCAAGACAATCAAAATGCTTGGAATACCATTGGTGGCATTATTGCCAATAGCGAAACCACAGTGCAAGCTAATGACATTGCTTTTGCCAGTAATGTTTTTGATGAATTTCTTGCCATTCGCCACGCAAGTAAACTGTTTAGATTAACCACAGCGCAAGATATTTTTGATCGGGTCGGTTTTCATAATACCGGAACCAATCAAACTAAAGGGTTGATCGTAATGAGTATTGATGATGGTACTGGTTTAACGGATCTTGATCCGAATAACGATGCCATCGTGGTGATCATCAATGGCAGCAATAGTGCGCAGTCTCACACTATTTTAACCGCCAGTGGCTTTCAATTACATAGTATTCAACAAACATCTGCTGACGCTACCGTACAAACCGCTAGTTTTACTGCCAACGCTAATTCAGGTACCTTCACTGTACCCGCATTAACCACTGCGGTATTTGTAAAACCGCAAGGTGCTAGCCAAGGAGCAGGTTTAGCCGCAGGTGTTACCCGCGATGCTCCTGATATTGCGCCTTATGGCAGCACTGTAGTGTACTTACGTGGCACCATGAATAACTGGGGTAACGATGGTTTAACTTCCACCGACAGCTTTAGCTATGATGGTAACGGTGTGTATAGTATCGACTTCACTTTAACCGCAGGTGTACAAACCTTTAAAATAGCGTCAACTGATTGGTCAGCGGTAAATTTAGGCTTTAGTGATGTCACTTTTGCTGCTAATTCTATTGTGGTTACCGATGACAGTGGCAATATGACTTTTACTACTACGAGTGCCGGTAATTACAACTTCAAATTAGACGCTTCCGGTGCTATTCCACAATTAACCATCAGCAGTAAATCACCTACCATAGACTGTACCGCCTTAGCAGACTCAACTGCTGCTATTCCATTTAGCATTGCCGGTGGTGGTCAACTGTATGTTCGTGGCAATCATTCTGGTTGGAATCCAGAAGAAGCATACCGTTTACATTACAAAGGTGACAATAAATATCAAGCGGTAGCTAATTTTGATGGTGATTTTCAATTCAAACTAGCTTCAGACGATGGTAGCTGGACCACCCAATTATGGGCACAAGCTCCTGGAAGTACAGATATTAATGGTAACAATTTGGAAATTGGGGTAAGTTATCCGGTCGCTTATAATGGTGCTGGTACTAACAACAATCAAACCAGTTTGCCTGCTGGCTCATACAGCTTCTTATTAACACTAAATGAAGCTAATCCAGCGCAAGGTTTTGATGTAGGTAGCTTGATCATTCAAGAATGTCAGCCCTAAATTATTTGCGTAAATAAAAACTAATAAAAACTAATAAAAGCTTTCTGCGTTATTTCAGAAAGCTTTTTTTATAACTTTTTTAGAGATGATCTTTAGATTAACAAAATAAAAATTTGTATTGGGAAAGCTCCATGCGTTCGTTAAACGTTTCTTCACTCTTTTGTTTGGCTATTTTATTACCACTTTTAAATGCCTGTGATCAAAATAAAAAAACAACCACACAACAGTTAACAATACCCCCAACAAAAATCATTCAACACGCCCTTTCTTATGAACAAATTAAACAAAATGTTGATGATTATTCGGCTCATTGGTTAAGCACACAATTATTACTTTTACCCAAAAATAATGCAGCGCACCATTATTCGCTAACGAAATTAGCTAATAATAATTTTTCATCAATCGCATTAACGCATGTTAAATTTCCAGAGAAATTTAAACTAAAATTTCCACATTTAGCTAAATTTCAAGCGTTTGCTTTGACTATTTCAACACAAGAAGCTAAAAGATGGGTGAAAAATAGATTGATCGTCATTGAACAAGACCCTCAACAGCACATTATCAAAAGCTCTGCTGTGCAAACGGCCAATCTATTAGATATGTTATATACGCAAAATGAACATGATGCTAATGAGGTTAATGATTTAGGTGCAAAAATTCTAAACACAGACGCAACCATAAGTTTTAAACTGTGGGCACCAACCGCACAAAAAGTACAATTATTGCTATTTAATACTAAACAAATTGAAGAAAAAAACGCAACACCAACAACGTTATCTATGATTGAAGACATCAACACCGGTATTTGGCATACTCAAGCAAAACAACAATTTAAAGCCGCTTATTACCAATATAAACTCACTCTTTATCAGCCAAGCACGCAACGTATAGAAACAGTAATTACCACAGATCCTTACTCGCTAAGTTTATCAACCAACAGTGAATACTCTCAAGTGACCGATCTTAACCGACCGTCAACTCAACCCAAAGGTTGGCTACAACAACAAAGACCGAGTGTTGAAAATGTAGAAGATAATATTTTTTATGAAGTACACATTCGAGATTTTAGTGCCAACGATCCACAATTATCTAATCCCAATTATCGCGGTAAATATAAAGCCTTTAGCGAGAAAAATAGTGCCGGAATTAAACACCTCAAAGAATTACAAGCAGCAGGATTAAATAATATTCATCTATTGCCAACCTTTGATATTGGCACAATTAACGAAACATCTTCTCAATCCATTGATATTAATGACACTTTAGCCAAAGCTTGCAAAATTGCAGCTAACATCAGTATTTGCCAACAAAACTATAACAGCAAACAAACGATCAAAAACCTACTGAATAGCTATAAAAACAATAGTGCGAAAGCTCAAGCCTTAGTGAGTGAATTACGCCCGTTTGACAACTACAACTGGGGATACGACCCTTATCATTATACTGTTCCCGAAGGCAGTTATGCTATAAACCCCAAAGGAGAAGCACGATTAGTTGAATTTAGAGAAATGATCCAAAGCCTACATAACTTAGGTTTTCGAGTGATTATGGATGTGGTTTATAATCACACTCATCAAGCTGGTTTAGCAAAAACATCCGTATTAGATAAAATTGTCCCTAATTATTATCAACGTTTAAATCCATTCACCGGTGAAATCGAACATTCAACTTGCTGCGATAATACCGCAACCGAACGGGTGATGATGGCAAAATTAATGACGGATTCACTGGTTGTTTGGGCTCGCGATTATTTTATTGATGGTTTTCGTTTTGACTTAATGGGTCATCAACCTAAAGCTGTAATGCTCTCAGCACGTGCAGCAGTACGAAAAGTTGACCCCGACACTTACTTTTATGGTGAGGGCTGGAATTTTGGTGAAGTAGCCAACAATCAGCGTTTCGTGCAAGCAAGTCAACTAGAGCTTGCAGGAACAGAAATTGGTACTTATTCAGATCGGCTACGTGATGCCATACGCGGCCCCAGCTTTAACCTCTCCGGTAATGCAATTCGAAAAGCACAAGGTTTAGGTAATGGTTTAGCAACAATGACCAACGAATTAGCTAATAATAAAAATTATTATTTATTCGCTGATCAAACAAGAATCGGTCTTGCTGGTAATTTAGCTAATTTCCCGTTGACCAATAGTCAAGGAGAACAAGTATTAGGGAAAGATATTCCTTATGGTAACCAACCCACAGGATATGCACTTGATCCTGCCGATACCATTAATTACGTGTCGAAACACGATAATCAAACGCTGTGGGATAACAACCAATATCGAATTGCCTTTAATGTTAGCCGTGATAATAGAGTACGCATGCAGTTGCAAAGCTTAGCCTTTACCTTATTTGCTCAAGGCTTACCCTTTGTGCAAATGGGTGCTGAATTATTACGCTCAAAATCATTTTTACGAGACAGTTATGATTATGGTGATTGGTTTAACCGTGTTGATTTTACAAAACAAACTAACTTTTACGACATTGGCTTACCGCCCGCAGAAAAAGATCAAGAGAACTGGCTATTGATCAAACAAGTATTGACACAAAACCAAGGTCGCGATCATGTCAGTGCCAAGCAAATTCAATTGAGTAGTGATGTTTTTAATGAAATGCTCAGAATTCGCATGAGTTCATCACTTTTTCGTTTAACCACAGCAGCCGCGATCATCAAACAAGTGAGCTTTTTGAATACAGGAAAAGACCAGCAGCAAGGGTTAATTGTAATGAATATCAAATTTGCCGCGACTAACGCTAGCAGCACTGATAAACAACCTTTCAAACAAATAATGGTAATTTTTAATACCAATGCCACAACACAGCACTTTGCTTATCCGCAAGCAAGTCTTTATAAACTTCATCCTGTGCAAAAAAATAGTGTTGATAGTGTGGTAAAACAAAGCCAAGCTAATGACAGAGGTTTCAGCATTCCTGCGTTAACCACCACAGTGTTTGTACGTTGAAGCTAGATTGAAGCTACCCTAAAATGAAAACAATTGGTATAATCGACCACAACAACATATCAACGTTTTGGTAAAAATGTGCATCGTTCCAACAGTAAAGACAATAATTCAAGTGGTAAACGCTTAAATAAGTTCATCAGTGAATCGGGTTTTTGCTCACGGCGCGCTGCGGATAAATTAATTACAGAAAATCGCGTTACGATCAATGGCAAGATCCCCGAATTAGGCACTAAAGTGCAAGCTGACGATATTGTTAAAGTTGATGGAAATACTATTTTTGCTAGTGCCAAAAACAAATCAGATCGTATTTATTTGGCTTACAATAAGCCCATAGGGATAACTTGTACTACTGAGCGTCATGTACGTGGCAATATTATTGACGCAATTAATCATCAACAGCGTATTTTCCCCATTGGACGATTAGATAAGCCCTCAGAAGGCTTGATTTTTTTAACCAGCGACGGTGATATTGTTAACAAAATACTGCGTGCTGAAAATGCACACGATAAAGAATATTTAGTTACCGTTGATAAACCGTTAAGTGAGCGTTTTGTTGAACAAATGTCACGCGGAGTTCCTATTTTAGGAACCATCACTAAACCTTGCCATCTGGTGATCAAAAGTCGCTTTGTCTTTAGCATTATTTTAACGCAAGGTTTAAATCGCCAAATTCGGCGAATGTGCGAATATTTAGGTTACGAGGTGATAAAACTAAAACGAACGCGCATAATGTCTGTCGATTTAAAAAGCTTAAAAGTGGGTCAATGGCGTAATTTAAGCGCACAAGAAATGGCTCAAATTAATCTTGCCGTGGCCGGTTCTACTAAAACTGCGGTTAATCCTAACGATAGCCACTCTCTCCCAACGCTAAAGCACGTTAAAAAAAGACTCAAGAATAGTCATAACAAAAAACACTAAAAAGTTAATGAAACATGCCACAGTTAATGATATGTATTTATTGGCGCTGCAAGGTAATAAAGGTATTGGTCATCTTTCATATTTTAGTGCCATTAAACGTAAATCTTAAATAATCGGTATTAAAATATTCAGGAACGAATCTTAATCTTATTAGATATGATGCATAAGCTACTATTTCTTTGAGTTTTGGAACTACACCAAAAGAGCCAACTCCACCTGTTCTAGCAAAAACCACATCACCTTCTCTTAAATAAAAATTGGGTAAAGTGTAAATGGCAGGATAATACGCCCGTATTGGCTTTGTTTAAAATCACCACGAAGCAGATCAGCAACTGACCATAAAAATGCTGCTGTAGAAGAGAAATTGTCTGACATTAAGTTTAATTTATCACATTACGGACAGTTATAAAGTAATACCAATCTCACTAAATATGTGCTCATTTCTACTTGTTAAAATCACCAAC
>CAZVPC010000091.1:0-10758 GCA_964629005.1 uncultured Pseudoalteromonadaceae bacterium
TACTAACCAAAACAATATTTCGCTGCTCACTAGACCATTCCACATGATATTTTTTACCTTGACTCTTATCAATACGCTCAAAGGTATGGGCACCAAAAAAATCGCGTTGCCCTTGTAACAGATTGGCCGGTAATACTGCTGTTCTCATTGCATCAAAATAAGCAAGTGATGATGAAATAGCACTGACAGGAATTGCCAACAAAGTGGCTTCAGCGACAAAATTACGCCAATTTTGTTGATGTTGACATAATTGTTCAGCAAAAAACTCATCTAATAATAAATTTTCTAATTTTTCATTACGCTCAAAAGCAGCCGTTATTGATTGTAGAAACACCGCACGAATAATGCAGCCAGCTCGCCATATTTTAGCAATACTAGCAAAGTCTAATGACCAGCCATGTTCCTTGCCCGCTAGTTTCATTAGCTGAAAACCTTGAGCATAGGCACAAATTTTTGCACAATAAACCGCATCATGTAAATTTTGAATAAAATCTTTTTGTTGCTTTGCAGACATTTCAGTTGATTTTTCATTGGAAAAAATTCCAGAAGCTTCAATTCGTAACGCTTTAAATGAAGAAATAGAACGCGCGTATACCGCCTGAGCTATGGTCGGTGCAGGACAACCAAGCTCAAGACTGCTCATTGCAGTCCATAAGCCAGTACCCTTTTGACCTGCTTTATCCAAGATCAAATCAACCAATGGGATCTGACTTTCAGAAGCTTTATGGCGTAACACCTCAACCGTTATTTCCATCAAATAACTATCAAGTGGCCCACTATTCCATTGTTCAAAAACATCGG
Organism: uncultured Pseudoalteromonadaceae bacterium; assembly: GCA_964629005.1. Classification (GTDB taxonomy): domain Bacteria; phylum Pseudomonadota; class Gammaproteobacteria; order Enterobacterales; family Alteromonadaceae. Next base: position 802 of record CAZVPC010000091.1, read on the forward strand.
CAATTTGCTCAGCAGATAAATTAACGCCCATTTTTAAAACATGATAAGCCTCACAAATTATTTGCATATCGGCATATTCAATCCCATTATGTACCATTTTAACATAATGCCCCGCACCGGCAGGACCAATATAAGCAGCACAAGGTTCGCCCTCTTTAATAACTTGTCCCGGCTCGGTACGTTCTAATGGTTTTCCGGTTTTAGCATCAACCTTAGCAGCAATAGCTTGCCAAATAGGTTTGATCCTAGCCCACGCATAAGGTGAACCACTTGGCATCAGAGAAGGGCCAAAACGCGCGCCTACTTCACCACCAGAAACAGCCGAAGAAAAGAATATAAAATTATTTTTATATTTCTTTTCGCGAGCAACCGTGTCAATCCATAAGCTATTGCCCGTATCAATCACAATATCGTCTGGTTGAATGCCTGCGCCAATTAAACTTTCACTCACTTGATCAACCGGTTCACCCGCAGGCACAGATAAAACAATTAAATGAGGCGTTTTCAATCGTGACAACAATTCAGTGTATGAAGAACAACCAGCAACTCTGGGTATTTGAGTTTTATTTTCTACTTTATCTTGACTGATCACACTCTTAACTTTTTCATTATCTAAATCAAAAGCCGCTATGGTATAACCATTGTCAGCAAGATTAAAAACAAGATTTTTACCCATAACACCTAAACCAATAAAACCTATATCAGCCAATACTTTTTGATCATTCATATAATTTTTCGTTTTAATGTGATTGTTATTTTACTATGTACGTTATTTTATCACGGCACAATGAACAAAGCATGCCACTTTTTATTAAAAGCTCTCATCACCTTATGAGTATTTCGTAATTATCCGTAAATTTTTTATTACAAATCAGAATAAAGCACTAAAAAGTACAAATAAGCTTGATTTTTTTTAAATTTGGTGTAATTTTACAACATAATTGTTTTTTTGGAATTTCTCATGACTATTAGAATTGGAATAAACGGCTTCGGTCGAATTGGTCGTTTTGTTTTTCGTGCTGCAGCCGAGCGAAATGACATTGAAGTTGTTGGCATCAACGACTTAATTGACATTGATTATATGGCCTATCTGCTCAAATACGATTCTACCCATGGACGATTTAAAGGCACGGTTAACGTTGAAAATAACCAGCTGATCGTTAACGGTAAAGCAGTGCGAGTAACGGCTGAACGTGATCCTGAACAGTTAAAATGGAATGAGCTTAATGTTGATGTAGTTGTAGAAGCAACAGGTTTATTTTTAACGGATGAAAGTGCACGCAAACACATTAAAGCAGGCGCACGCAAAGTTGTAATGTCGGCCCCTTCTAAAGATGACACCCCGATGTTTGTTTGTGGCGTAAACCACGAAAAATACCTAGGACAAGATATTGTTTCTAATGCTTCATGCACCACCAACTGTTTAGCGCCGATTGCAAAAGTGCTAAATGATAATTGGGGCATTAAAAATGGCTTAATGACCACTGTTCATGCGACAACCGCTACTCAAAAAACTGTTGATGGCCCTTCAGCTAAAGACTGGCGTGGTGGTCGCGGAGCGGCTCAAAACATTATTCCATCTTCTACTGGTGCAGCCAAAGCCGTCGGTAAAGTGATCCCCGCATTAAATGGAAAACTTACTGGTATGGCTTTTAGAGTGCCAACACCCAATGTTTCGGTTGTAGACTTAACGGTGAACTTAGAAAAAAGTGCCAGCTATAAAGATATTTGCTCTGCCATGAAAAGTGCGGCTCAAGGTGAGTTAAACGGTATTTTGGCTTACACCGAAGATCAGGTGGTTTCAAACGATTTTATTGGTGAAACCTGTACCTCTGTTTTTGATGCTAGCGCGGGTATTGCTTTAACAGATACCTTTGTAAAAATTGTTGCTTGGTATGATAACGAAATTGGTTATTCTAACAAGGTACTTGATCTAGCAAGTCATATTATGGCCTTTGAAGATGCCATAGCAAAGGATCAGCCCATACTAAAATCCGCCTGAAATTCTGACGACAAGTAACCTAGTTGGCGTGAACTTAGAAAGGAAAGTATTAATTTAGCAAAATAACAGCTTAATAATTAACAAGTCAGGGCAAGTGCTTGTTAAAGAGTGTCATCATAGTTGTTAATACGTAACAACAATAACTTCACCTGTTTTTATCGTGGTAAATAATAGATCATTAGCCCACAAAAAATAACGATCACCCAAAATACTTTAACAAAAAAGTTTATTCGTGATTTAGCACTATTGGGCTGTTTGTTAGCTAATGCCATACCACAATGACTACAGTTTTCTTGTTGGGATGAATTAGGTGTTTGACAATATAAGCAGACTTTTTTTTCAGTATCCATAATCTAAATGGCTATCCTAGTGATCGGTTAATTGATGATACAACTGAGGTAAACGCACGGGTAATTGCGAGGGTTTCATGATCACGGTATAAGCACTACTACCAAATAAGTAGGGTAAATAATCTTCGGCTTGTTGATCAATAGTGATGCAAAATGGTTTGATCCCCAAACGATTAGCTTCATAAATAGCTTGATGTGTATCTTCAATACCAAAACGCCCTTCATAATGATCTATATCGTTAGGCTTTCCATCCGTTAAGATTAACATCAATTTTTGCGATGTTTTTTGCTCAGCTAATATTTTAGTCGCTTGACGGATCGCCGCCCCCATACGGGTATAAAAACCAGGACGGATCGCCTGAATTTTACCGCGCACTTGATCGTTATAAACTTCTTTGAAATTTTTTAATAAGGTAAAGCGAACATGACTGCGTTTTACTGATGAAAACCCATACATTGCAAAATTATCACCAACCGCTTGTAATGCTTCACCAAATAACAACATACTATCGCGCACCACATCAATAACGCGATGGTTATTATCAATGTAAGCATCTGTCGACATTGATAAATCGGCTAATAATAAACAAGATAAGTCGCGATGGTTACCGCGAAAACTTTGATATAAACCTTTATCGGCACTGGCTATCACTTTGCTTTCAATGTGATGATCTAACCAAGCATTTAAATCTAATTCGTCCCCTTGTACTTGCCCTTTTAACCAGTAGCGTACATTTTTTAACTGTTCAAATTGGGCTTTAATTAACCTTGCTTGTTTTTGTAACGTTATTGGTAGCGGTTTTGCTATCGCATTTTTAGGCAACATGGGATGCAATAAACAACGATCTGCTAGTAATTGTTGCTTTTTATAATCCCATTCAGGCAATTTAATGCCCTCACCTAAAGGAATATCATCTTCAGCAGCGGAGGGTAAATCTAAATCTATTTTAATGCTAGCGCTTCTTTGCTGGTACTGATCTTGCTTTTTAGCGAGTGTTATTTTATCTAAATCTTCCGCAACACGTTGATTATCATCATCGTCTGAATCATCACTACCTCGATCAAGCTTGGCAAATTCACTCCATGAAAACAGACTTTCCAGACGAAATATCATCATGCCATCTTTGTCATTATCAGAATCGACACGTTCTGCTTTTTTACGACTAATTTTAGTATTTTTAGATACCGTGTTTTGCTGTGATTGCGGCTCATCCGTTAACATATCTGCTTGTTCTGCTAAAACCGCATGGCCGGAGTATGCTGACGGATAAAGCCATAGAGGTACCGCTTGAGGTGCGTAATTAACCATTGGAAATTGCTTGACTGAGCCAGGGGTTAAAATTGCTTGTATAATGGCTTCTTCCATGCGTTGTTCTTCAATAGGACATTTGCTCAAATAAGCCGTTCTGTTTGCAACGAAAGCCTCAGCTAACCGCTTGTAACGTGTTTTTAATGTCGGATATTTAGTCAGTACTGTTAGCACTAACGCCTGATTATCGAGTGCCCAATAGTTGAATTTTCCTTGGTGATGAGCAGCAAGTACTGCTAACCAAATATAAAGATCACGGTTGAGTGCTTTTTCAGGAAAAACGGCTAATGATGGCGGTAAACGTAAACTTTCATCATCTTGCCAAGCAAGGCTTGCTTGTTGACTTTTACCGGATATCTTTTGTAAAAGAGTCCGCCTAATCAAATAATCTTGAGGACTTGCCGCCTCAACACGTTTGACTGCATTACCACCTAAAGCACGAAATACTATTGCTACTGATTGTTTAACCTCGGTAAACTCAACCTGTGCATCAACAAAACTAGTATTTGCTTTACGTGTAATATATTTGTGCCAGAGTCCACCAACCCACTCTTCCATATAATGTCTTCAAAAAAGTTTATAAATAATGAGCTGATCATAGCAATTATTGACGCGGTTGTTGTGATGTGAGTCAAAAGTTAATTAGTTATCTGTTATTTTTCTGGGTTGGAAAAATTTAAAATGGGATCAGATTTGAATCGGGCAACACACTCAGTTGGCGATTTATTAACAATAACTCGTCGAAAAGATTCATCAAGCGACAACCATTTTTCCCTCAGTTCAGGATGAGCATTGGTTTCATCAAACGCTTCATTGAGTAATTTTTTTCTAAGATCAAATAACTCATCAGGAATATACATGTGTATATGCGTAATTGGTGGTGCTTTACCGACATAAATGTTTTTTCCACCCAGCACTTTTTGCATAAAATCAATTTGTTGTATTTCAATATGTGCTTGTGGAATACTTTCAAAATAAAGTTTCAACCACGGATGTTGATAAACTTTGTCATAAAAGGCTTTGTTAATAGCAATTAAACTGTTTCGACCACCAATATTTTCAAAGATTTCTAATTTAGACATTGTTTTTAACGGCATTTAAATTCCTAACTGAATATTTAAGTCTTATCCCTAAAATATTATCTATAAGTTTAGTTAAAAACACCAACTTAGGACTAAAATAATTATTTCTTAGGAGCCATCGACAAATCAGGTAAATTGACAACGGCAATGGTATAAAAAACTGCGCCCACAGTTGCAAAGAAAAAAGCAACGACCCCTAAAGTTAATTTCAGCGTTTCATCTTCAACAAGCAAAAATAAATACATACCGGTACAAAGCGCAATAGCAAGGCTGATCATACTCATTACTTTTGCGATTTTTTGCAAAAAATATTTTTTAGAATTTAAGATGGGTTGATCATCATTCAATAGATTTCTCCTTCTAATAAGTTAAAACAAAAAGCCGTGATCAAAACCACGGCTTTATTTATATTAATTGTAACTCAATAAAAAAGCATTACAAAATTAAGCTGCTGCTTTTTTTTCTGTTACAAAAAAGCTAGCTAAATAAGCAATTAAGCCAAGTAAAAATACAACACCTGCTATTTCTCTAAGCCAGTAAAAAATAGCTAATTTATCTTGGGTTGCCATAAAGCTTAACGCTTCACCAGAATCAGGCAGTCGTTGTAGCCACACTTGTAAAATACCTGCTCCGGTTAAGAATAGCGTGATAAATACCATAGCGACGGTCATTAACCAAAAGCCCCACATTTCCCATACTTGTGATCTATTACAATTAGCTTCACCTATACCACGTAATTTGGGCATAGCATAAGAAATTATGGTCATAACAATCATCGCATAAGCACCATAAAATGCCATGTGTCCATGCGCAGCAGTAATTTGTGTACCATGAGTATAATAGTTAACGGGAGCTAGTGTATGTAAGAATCCCCAAACACCGGCGCCTAAAAATGACATGACTGCGGTACCTAACGCCCATAAAGTTGCGGCTTTGTTAGGATGTTCGCGGCGGCGACGGTTAACCATATTAAAAGCATAAAGTACCATAGCAAAAAATGGTAAGGGTTCTAATGCTGAAAATACTGAGCCAATCCACTGCCAATATACCGGGGTCATTAGCCAATAAAAATGATGGCCAGTTCCTAAAATACCGGTAATTAATGCCATAGCAATGATCACATATAACCATTTTTCGATAACTTCACGGTCAACACCCGTAATTTTAATTAATACATAAGCCAAAATTGCACCCATGATCAATTCCCACACACCTTCTACCCATAAATGAACCACAAACCACCAGAAATATTTATCTAGAGCTAAGTTGGCTGGATTATAGAACGAAAATAAGAAAAACACCGCTAAACCAATTAAACCAGTGATCAACACCATATTAATCGCTGTTTTACGGCCTTTTAAAATAGTCATGCCTAGGTTAAATAAGAAACCAAGTGCGACAATAACGACACCAATTTTAGTAATGGTTGGCATTTCAAGAAATTCACGTCCCATCGTTGGCCATAACTCATTTAAGGTGATATCAGCAAGGGTTGAGTAAGGTACTAATAAGTAACCTAAAATTGTTAAGACCCCCGCGGCTGCAAAGATCCAAAATAAGATCATTGCTAATTTAGGGCTGTATAATTCAGTTTCGGCCTCTTCAGGTACAAGATAATACGCAGAACCCATAAAACCGAATAATAACCAAACAATCAATAGGTTAGTATGCACCATACGGGCAACATTAAAGGGAATGAGTCCGCCGACTATATCGCCGACAACATATTGTAGTCCCATTAATAAGCCAAATAATATTTGACCTACAAATAAGATCAGCGCAAAAACAAAGTAAGGTTTTGCGACAGCTTGTGATTGATATTTTAAAGTATTCACACCCTTATCCTTCTATATTCGGTGGCCAGTTATTATTATTCATTTCTGAAGTCCACTTTAAGAACTCAGCTAAGTCGTCAATTTCTTGATCCGTTAAATGAAAGTTAGGCATTTGACGACGTCCTGGAATATTTAATGGTTGTGATTTTATCCAAGCACTAAAAAAAGGCTTAAATCCTTCTTTCCCGCCACGGCGCTTATAAACATTACCCAATTCAGGAGCAAAATAGGCGCCTTCGCCTAATAAGGTATGACAACCGATACAGTCATTTTTTTCCCATAGCGCTTTGCCTCGCGCCACAGCTTCAGTGAGGTTTTCCCGATGATCTCGTTTTGGCATCTCTTTGGTTGTGTGAAAGGTTAAGGCAAGAAATATTAAGAAGAAGAAAACACTTCCTCCATAATATATATTTCGTGCCATGCCTTTTGTAAAACTTTCTGACATAGTATTTCCCTTAATATTTAAATCCATCATGTAACTTCAAAATGCAGGTTCTAGTTGCATTTTGAAGTATCATGAGTGTAAAACAAATAGATAATAGCCTGCTTTTAGAAAACAACACTTTGATTGAAATCAAGTTTTTAAAGATGGCTGGTAAATTGGAATAAAAACAAGGTGAATATTGAGCTAGGTCAAAATATAGGGAGTTTTTTTACCATTGCCCGAGACAAATTTAACATACCAATTAAGACAAACCCTGCATGGAGAGTAACAAAATAAAATATCATTACCATTAATGATGCTTCAAATTCTGGAGAAAGCCAAATTATCATCAAGGGTATGATGACAATAAATACCAGCGCAATAACCGATATTTGGATAGCACGAATTAAATGAATTTTCGTCCAATGGCGTTGTTTTTTACCAAAATAAAGCAGCCAAACTAAGATAAAAAAGGCTATGCCCGGCAATAACAGTAAATTAGCTAAATATAACGACTGATAAACGATTGCTGAACTCGTTGATGAAGTGAAATCAGTTGACATTTTATTTCCCTATACTAGATTCTATTGCTCTTTATTATTTAAACAAAAACTGTTTAAATAATATTCAATATAACAGCTTGTTGACGTGGTACAAGGATTATCCTCTGGTTCACCACAAGTAGATCAACGTTATCACGCTAGGTACAATAATGATGTAGCTTAATAATAACCATCGCCACTTATTTGGGGCATTTTTTAGTTCCATAAAAACATCAATAATTTGCTGCCCTTTTAGTGCAACAATTAACGATACTATGATAATAAAAATAGTCTTATGGGCAACGGTAAAATTTAATTGCGACCCAATAACGACGGAAATAATAGTTAATAAAACTAAAATAAGCCATGTTTTTATAAGCGATTGTAAACTGTTCACTTTGCTCCTAATTCGGATTAAATAACATAAATTAGTGGAAATAAAATGATCCAAAGTAAATCCACCATATGCCAATAACAAGCGCCTGATTCAAAACCTGATACATTATTAGCGGAGTTATCATTAATATAGTTACCTTTGCTGACGTTAATCGCCATATAGATTAAAATAATCATTCCTAATAAAACATGCATCAAATGAAAAAAGGTGATTAAAAAATAAAGCGTAAAAAAAGTATTGGTTTCAATATCAATACCTTGTGAGAAAAGTGTTTGATATTCCCAAATTTTAACAACAATATAAATACTGGCGATCAACACAGCAATTATTAATCGCATTGCCGTTTGTCGTGCTTTATTTTGCTGAAGTGATTTTAACGATGATGCCACAACAAAACTGCTGGTGATCAAAGCTAAGGTATTAATCAGGCCCGCGATAGGATGAACTAACGCTTTACTTTGTGTAAATAATTGCCCATTTAAATGCTCAGCTACGGCAAAACCAATAAAAAATATTGCAAATACTGTTAATTCAGCCAGAATAAAAAACCACATGGCTAAATCACCGGGTAGTGTTTTTTCTGACTTTTTTAGCGTTACATTATTTGCTGGAAAAATGGGTTTAACTAAATCTATTTCATCTACTTTAGCTAACGTAGAAGCGTCAATATTATCATGATAACTATTCATCAAAGTAAATTTTTGCCACGTCCATTAATGCATTAACCGTTTCTAGATCATCAGACAATGGTTCTGCTAAACAACAACGACAAACGTCAATGGGGTTCATACCACTGGAGATCATTTTAGCTGCATAAATAAGTAAACGAGTTGAAGCCACTTCATCTAAATCATGTTGTTCTAATCGACGCAATGCTTGCGCTAATTCAACTAATTTAAACGCTAAATTAGGTTCGGCGCCCGTTTCTTTGATAATAATTTGTTGCTCTAATGCTGCTTTAGGGTAATTAAAACGTAAAGCCACAAAACGTTGCCGTGTACTCGGTTTCATCCCCTTTAATAAGTTTTGATAACCAGGATTATACGAAACCACTAACATAAATCCGGGCGCTGCTGTAAGCAACTCACCCGTGCGCTCTAAGGGTAAAATGCGGCGATCATCGGCTAACGGATGTAAAACTACCGTGGTATCTTTACGCGCCTCAACAATTTCATCTAAATAACAAATACCTCCTTCTCGCACTGCCCTTGTTAATGGTCCATCCTGCCAATAAGTTCCTTGAGGACCAATAAGATGGCGACCAACAAGATCGGCCGCAGTTAGATCATCATGACACGAAACGGTATACAAAGGCTTATTGAGTTTTTCGGCCATATGAGCAATGAAACGGGTTTTACCACACCCTGTTGGACCTTTGATCAACACCGGCAATTGATGCTTGTGTGCGTAGTCAAACAAAGTTACTTCGTTAGCCTGTTCTTGATAAAATAATTTACCATCCGTAGCAAGGTTACGCGGTGTTTTAATATTTACAGCAGTCATCTTAACTCACACTTAATTAAATTAAGCTAAAAATACCCTGTTGATGATCTTGTTGCAATCAACAATTAACACTTAGTTGATGCTGATCAACTGAAATTTTTACTAGTCGTATTATTTGCTTTTAGTGATTTCTATTATTTCAATATCAGCAGAATATTTACCGGCGGGGCGATCAACGTCAATGGCATCATCGCCACTAACCCAGTTAAGTAAACTTTTTTGATCTGTATCTGTAATCAATTGATCCGCATAAAAACTTTGTTTTTGTACACCGGAACAAGCTTCAATACATTGTCCACATTGAGTACAAGTAAATTTTGCACGTTTCATGTTGCGGGTTGGTAAACGCATTGGACAAGCAGCGTCACATGCTTTTTGAGGCATATTTAAACTACATTCCCGGCAAACTTTAGCGCGCTGACGATCAAATTTGATCACCATCGCTTTTTTATTTGCCATCCAGATCAAACTTTGAAATAAACCAAGTGCACAACCATATTTACAAAAAACATG
>CAZVPC010000092.1:0-10701 GCA_964629005.1 uncultured Pseudoalteromonadaceae bacterium
TTATTGTTGTGCCTCGCTACGTTCGTAACAACCTACAACTAATATACATTCAACAACAGACACCGGTAGGTCGTAGCTTGCTGCGACAAAGCTTGCTTAAGTCCAATCTAAAATAACTTTACCCGATTGACCTGAGCGCATAATATCAAAACCTTGTTGAAAATCATCAATGGCAAATTGATGAGTAATAATAGGGCTAATATCTAAACCTGATTGGATCAAACTGGCCATTTTATACCAAGTTTCAAACATTTCACGACCATAAATTCCCTTAATGGTTAATCCTTTGAAAATAACTTGGCTCCAATCAATCGCCATGTCTTGTCCAGGAATACCTAGCATGGCAATTTTTCCACCATTGTTCATGCTGGCTAACATACTGGTAAAAGCCGCAGCTACGCCCGACATTTCCATGCCAATATCAAACCCCTCTGTCATGCCTAATGCTTTCATCACATCGTTAAGATTTTCTTTGCTAACATCAACCGCGCGAGTTGCCCCCATTTTTCTTGCTAAATCAAGGCGATATTCATTTACGTCAGTAATAACCACGTGACGCGCACCAACATGTTTAGCAACAGCCGCCGCCATAATACCAATCGGGCCAGCACCGGTAATTAATACGTCTTCACCCACCAAATCAAACGATAAGGCTGTATGTACTGCATTACCAAACGGGTCAAAAACAGCCGCTAAATCATCACTGATTTCATCGGGCAACTTAAATGCATTATAAGCGGGGATCACTAAGTATTCGGCAAAACTACCCTCACGATTAACACCTACACCCACGGTATTTCGACATAGGTGGGTGCGACCACCACGACAATTACGACAATGACCACAAGTGATATGCCCTTCACCTGACACGCGGTCACCAAGAGAGAATCCTTTAACCTCTTGACCTATAGCGACTACCTCACCAGCATATTCATGGCCAACAACCATGGGCACAGGAATAGTTTTTTGTGACCATTCGTCCCAATTATAAATATGAATATCGGTGCCGCAAATTGCGGTTTTTTTAATTTTAATGAGTAAATCATTATGGCCCATATCAGGTTTAGGGCTGTCGGTCATCCAAATACCCACTTCGGCTTTTAATTTTGCTAATGTTTTCATTGCCGTTTAACCTATTACCTTAAGCTCGCGACCGATACGGATAAAAGCGTCTATGGCTTTATCTAACTGTGCTTTAGTATGAGCTGCTGAAATTTGTGTGCGAATGCGCGCTTGTCCTTTCGGCACCACAGGAAATGAAAAACCAATCACGTAAATGCCTTCAGCTAATAAGCGCTCAGCCATTGCACTCGCTAGTTTTGCATCACCTAACATCACGGGAATAATGGCATGATCGGCACCCGCACAGGTAAAGCCTGCACTTTGCATTTTGCGGCGAAAATAACGGGCATTATCTTTTAAGGTTTGTCGTAATTCATCGCCATCGGCTAATAGATCAAGTACTTCAATTGAGGCATTTACAATAGACGGCGCTAATGAATTAGAAAACAAATATGGACGTGAGCGTTGACGCAACCACTCAATCACTTCTTTTTTCGCGGCGGTAAAACCACCCGAAGCGCCCCCCATGGCTTTGCCTAAAGTACCCGTGATAATATCAACACGCCCCATTACATCGCAAAACTCATGACTACCACGGCCTTTGTCGCCAACAAAACCGACCGCATGCGAATCATCAACCATCACCATGGCATTATATTTATCCGCTAAATCACAAACTGCCGCTAAGTTAGCAATAACGCCATCCATTGAAAACACACCGTCAGTGGCAATTAATTTGAAGCGCGCGCCTGCTTCATCAGCGGCGATAAGCTGTGCTTCAAGATCGGCGGCATCATTATTAGCATAACGAAAGCGTTTGGCTTTACATAAACGGACACCATCAATAATGGAAGCATGATTTAATGAATCACTAATAATCGCGTCTTCAGCCGTTAATAAGGTTTCAAATAAACCCGCATTGGCATCAAAGCATGATGAATATAAAATAGTGTCTTCCATGCCTAAAAAAGCACTTAGTTTTTGTTCTAGTATTTTATGAATATCTTGCGTTCCGCAGATAAAACGTACCGAAGCCATACCAAAACCATGTTCGTCTAACCCTTGCTTTGCTGCGGCAATTAAACGCGGATGATTCGCTAATCCTAAATAATTATTGGCACAAAAGTTAATAACTTGTTCACCCGTAGTGACGGCAATTTGTGCTTGTTGTGCGGTAGTAATAATACGCTCAGCTTTATACAAACCGTCTTGTTTTACTTGCGTTAGTTGATCGTGTAAGTGCGTATAAAAAGCAAGGTTATTATTTTCAGAAGTATTATTTAATGGCATGTGCGTGCGCCTTAATCGTGGTTGTAATTTAGTTTATGGCTCGGCTATTGAGCTGATTTTGGCGCTATTTTAGCTCAATATGAAAGCATTCGAAACCATAGTAAGTGATAAGTACTATTTAAGATTGTAACAAAGCCATTGACTGATATCGTTAACTAAGCCTTTTTGATGTCTAACCAACGAATGTCCTACGTGACTACCTTTAAATATTTGCATTTTAGAACCACGCGCACCACTCCATTCAAATAGTTCTTTTGCGGTTTTATAACTTTCAATTTGATGCGCCGAACTAATAAAGTAGGTGGCAGTATCGGCTAAATTTTTATAACGTTCTTTTTGGTTATGATCCATTTGAGGGGTGATCATCACCAAACTATTCACATGCATAATTTCGGCAATAGCAACCGCGTAATTTACCGAGCAACCACTACTGACAATAGCGATTTGCTTATTATTATCGACTTTATTACGCAACCAGCGAAATGCTGTTAGCGAGTCGCTAGCCCAGTACGAAAAAAGCGCGGCTATTTTCGTTTGATAAGCCAAAATATTTTTCGCCGATTTTCGTATTTTTTGCTGAGAAAAGTCAACCGACCTACTTTCACCATAGCCTCTAAAGTCGAGCGTTAGCACGTTAAGTCCCGCCGCCGCTAATAATTGAGCTTGTTGTTTATAAACAGAACGTTGTGCATTGCAATCATGCAACAGCAATACTCCCCCTTTAAACTTTTCACCCTGATAAAAATCACCAAACAACACAAATTTGTCTGCTGCCAAAATACTGACTTTTTGTGACGCTGGTTTTTCATTTTGCTCTACTTTTACTCTTTGCGCGAGTGCACCATGAGCAAATAATATTAAAGTAGTCACCAACAAAAATCGTGTTCCGCGAAGCATTTGTCGCCTAAACATCTCAATACTACCGAATGAATAACAATATAGGGAGACCATATCAAAATCTCGTTCTTTTGGATAATAACTTAGTATAATTGACTGCGGCTAGGTATACTTTCGCTATTATTTTTTTTGATATTTTTTTGACTCTTTTTAAGGTGCGAGTGTGAAGTTTTTTTTAGCCTTATGGCTTTATCGCTTAGTCTTGTTGTGCTTAACACCTATTTTACTCGTTTTTTTTCTTATTCGCTCGAACGGCAACCCTAATTATCGTCTGCGCTTATTAGAACGTTTGGGCATTTTACCTCGTTCGTTAAAAACCAATGGATTAATTGTTCATGCGGCTAGTGTTGGTGAAGTAATTGCTATAAAAAGTTTTATTGATCAGTTATTGAACGCCTGTCCTAATATGGCTATTACCGTCACTACATTCACACCAACGGGATCTGCACAAGTAAAAAAAATATTTGCTGAACGCGTACAACATTGTTATTTGCCGCTCGACAATTTATTCAGTACTTGGTTGTTTCTGAAAACCTTAAAACCTCAAGCCATGGTGTTTATGGAAACCGAGTTGTGGCCAAATTTAGTTGCTCAGTGTGCCCATAACAATATTCGATTATTATTGATCAATGCTCGACTATCACAAAGATCGTGTCGGGGTTATCAAAAAGCAGCATGGCTTTTCAAGCCTTGTTTGCAACGTTTCGATCATATCTTAACGCAAAGTTTTGCCTACCAGCAAAATTTCATTAACCTTGGTGCTCAGCAGCAAAAATGCACTGTCTCTGGCAATTTAAAATATGATATTAACTTAACTAAAAGTACCCTTAACAAAGTCAATGAACTCAGCCAATATTTAATTGAGCCTCGACAGATCTGGTTAGTTGCTAGTACTCATTTGGGTGACGATGAAATAATACTTAATGCCTTTAAAATAATCAAAAAACGGCAACCAGAATTACTTCTCCTACTGGTGCCTCGCCATCCTGAGCGCTTTAACGATGTTGCCACGCTATGTCAAGTTCATGGCTTTACACTTTACCGACGCAGTGAACAAAGGCTAGTTCCTGCCCACACGGATATTTGGCTATTAGATACGTTAGGTGAGTTAATGGCGGCTTATGGATTAGCGGATGTAGTGACTATGGCCGGTACGTTTAGCACTATTGGTGGTCATAATCCGTTAGAAGCCGCTTTATTTAAAAAACCAATAGTTTTAGGGGCAGATATGGCTAATTTTAACGAAATTTTAACGCAGCTAAAACAAGCCAGTGCGGTGATACAACTTCCGCTGGGAGAAAATATTGCTCCGCAACTTGCGAGCACCCTAATTGAATTATTTGCCAACCAACAACAACGACAACAATTGGGTGAAAACGCATATCAAGTGGTGCGTTCAAATCAAGGCGCAAGTGAAATTTCCGTGAAAACAGTGCAACAATTATTGGGCTTAAGTTAATAATATCTCTTAGTTTCATGGTAACTCAGGGTAATGATCGGTGATCAGTTGTTGTATTTTCGCTTTAACTTGCTCTTTTGTGATCGCGGTCATTAAATCTTTACCTTTGGCGCGAATACCCCAGGGTAGTTTTGCCAAAGGTTTGTTATGTTGTTGTTCAATAACATGATGATAACAACTCACCACATACTGCTGATACAAATAGGGTCCCGTTCGTCGTGGATCACTATGGGCATACAAACCAATTACAGGGGTACCGACCGTGACTGCCATATGAGCAGGTCCAGTATCAGGTGCGATCAGCAAATGTGCCTTTTTTAAAACCGCTAATAATTGTTTCAACGTGGTTTTGCCGACCAAATTGATTATTTGACTATTTGCATGACTAATGATCTCTGTCGCCAATAGTATTTCCATTGTCGCAAAGCCGCCACAAAGAACTACTTGAAAACCGCGCGCCGTTAAATAGTCGGCAATATTAGCGTACCCCTCACTATGCCAATTTCGTTCAATTTTACTGGCAGCAGGGCAAATCACCGCAATAGGACGTTCGGTTAATAATTGCTCGCTTGCCCACGATTGTATTTGTGCAGTTAACGGCATTTGCCAGCTCGGTGACCCTTTTGGTAAACCTAATGCTTGCACAAAGCCCATAAAGCCATCAAATACATGGGGATTAGTTTGCGCTGCAACACGCTGATCGGTAAACAACCATTGCCCTTCTTTAGCTCGTTTACGATCAAAACCAATTTTTACCTTTGCCCGAATACACAAACTCGCTAAGCTTGCTCGCAAAGCAACTTGCATGTGCAGTAAAATGTCGAATCGTTGATCCTGTAATTTTTTCCACAAGTCTCGATAGCCTTTAAGACCCGCTTTTTTATCAAAAATAATCAATTCAACATTTGCTAACCCCACTAATAAAGTTGCTTCAACTTTACCAATAACCCAAGTGATGTTAGTTTGCGGCCAACATTGCTGAAGGTGCTGCACCATAGCTACCGCATGACAAACGTCACCAATGGCGGATAAACGTAATAAACAGATACTTTTTGGTACAGATGTTTGACTCGACATAAAGAAATCACCAAAATAGAATTAAAAAGAAACCATGACATTAAGCGTATTATCTTGAACCTATCTGCATTTGTAAAACCTTGTCAATTTAAAAGTTATCAACAAGGCAATATTTATTGTCTTTATGATCACAGTGAAATAAATAATTTCGATGCTGAAATGCTAACAGCTCATTATTGGCAAACAAAAAATTTGATCACTGGTAGCGCTCAGGGTCGAGGCACAACATGGTTTATTAACTACCAAAATAACCCTTGGGTTCTACGCCATTACTTTCGTGGTGGCTTGATTGGCAAACTAATACGCGATAGTTATTTTTTTTACACACAAAAATCTACTCGTGCTGCGCAAGAATTTCTTTTGCTACATAATATGCAAACAATGAATTTACCCGCGCCTAAACCTATTGCCTATCGAGTATGTCGTACGGGGTTGTTTTACCATGCTGACTTACTTACCGAACGGATAGATCACGCTCAAGATTTAGTCGCGCTGTTAACCACTAAGGATATTGGCACGCCATTATGGCACGCCATTGGTGCAACAATTAAACAATTTCACCAACAAGGCATTTATCATCATGATCTCAACGCACATAATATACTCATTGATAAGCATGAAAAAGTTTGGCTGATCGATTTTGATCGTGGCCAACAACGGCAAATAAAACCAAGCTGGCAGCAACAAAACTTAACCCGCTTGTTACGATCTTTTAATAAAGAAAAAAATAAAATAGTGCCCTTTCATTGGCAACAGCAAAACTGGCAAGCACTAATAAAAGGATACCAACGCGAACCGTAAACACTATCAACGCTGTCTGATCACCCCTTCTTGCATCGTAGAGGCGACCAACTCACCTTGACGATTAAAAATTTGCCCTTTAACCAAGCCTCGCCCATTAGTGGCACTCGGGCTTTGCATTGAATAAAGTAACCAATCATCAAAACGAAAAGGACGGTGAAACCACATGGCATGATCAATAGTCGCAATTTGAAAATTAGGTCGCCAATGACTAACACCATGGGGAAATAACGCGGTGGGTAAAAAATGAAAATCTGAGGTATAAGCCAACATATACATGTGAATTCTTAAATCATCAGGCATATCACCATTTGCTTTGATCCACATATTACACGACGGTGCGGTTGGTTGTGGTTGATACCAGTTATAAGGTTCTATAGGACGAATTTCGATTGGTTTTTCGGCTAAAAATATTTCACGAGTATCTTCGGGTAAATATTGTTGATGTTTTTTTATGAAGTCACTATAACTCGCAATATTTTCTGGCGCCGGAACATCGGGCATTTGATCTTGATGATCAAAACCCAACTCCTGAGACTGAAATGAAGCGGTCATATAAAAAATGGCTTTACCATTTTGAATAGCCTGAATACGACGAGTACTAAAACTTTTACCATCACGAATATTTTCTACTTCATATACAACGGGTTTTTTTGCATCACCGGCACGCAAAAAATAAGAATGTAAGGAGTGAACAAAGCGACCTTCCGCAACCGTTTCTTTTGCCGCAGACAGCGCTTGTCCCATAACTTGACCGCCAAATAAAGCGCGAAAACCTAAATCTTGGCTTTGACCACGATAAATTCCTTGTTCAATGACTTCTAACTTTAATAACGCTAATAATTCATCTAAAACCTGACTCATTAAATTTTACCTATAATTTTCGCTGCGTGTATGCGCGGTAATTATACGTCAGCAAGCTTAAAAACATAGCTCGTAGGCGGGAATTTATTCGCACACAAAGATTTAATTACAATATTTGAGGTTAAAAGCCTCAAGGTCGGGGTTGAAATCCCTCCTACAAAAGATTTTTACAATCAATAAATTAGCAGCAAGATCGCAATATTCTCGAACATAGCCAAAGTATTACATTTTATATGTTGAAAAATTAATCAGTTCGAGGTATTTTCGATCCAGTAGAAATGTTTCTGTTAAGAATAGAGTGAATTATGGTAACACCATTATCAAGAGAAATTCTCTTGGAACGACGACAGCGCACCCCCGAACAATCGGCTCTTTGGGATAAATTATCTTTATCTCAAAAATTCGCCACCAGCAGTTTAAATCAATACGGTTATAATTTAGCTTTTATTCGTAGTAGCGGTAGCAATAATTTGGCGATACTGCTTTACAATGATGAACAGGGTAAGCGTAAAAGTGCTACCGTTAATAGCGACGGTGAAATTGATACCGCACCCAATATTGTTGTTCGTAATTAATGGTTAACCATAATTTAAGTTAGTTTAACCTTATCCCGCCTTTGCTATTTTCTCTTGGTGAAGTTGTTCATATTCGCGCATTAACAATGCTTCAACTAATGAAATAAATCCTGTTAAAGTGTTACTTTTCCACATTCGTTTAATTTTAACGTCTTGTTGATTAATAAAAGCGCTAAACTCTCGAAAATAATCAGGCTCAGTATTTTCATAACATTTTTTACAGGTTACTGATAATTGACCTTTGCCTTTTAAACAGCCTCTAAAAATAATGGCGTAATTATTGATTAATGGCGTTAAAATTTTCAAATGGACAAATTCACTGCCTTTTTCAAGATGCAATTCTTTAAGTTGTTGTAAGCGGTTTTGCGAAAAGGCCTCTTGGCGGCTGGCAACAAGCACTAACGAATCAATTAAACTTTTATTTTCTTTGCGCACAGAACTACTGTCAAACTGGGCTTTTTTTAGCTGCTGATGTAGTTTTTCAGCGCGAAAAAAGAAGAAAATGGTTAAAAGAACAAAAATAACGGTAATAGAAAGAATAAATATCATAAAAGTCAGGCATCTAATTTATGGGTAAAGATAAAACGTCATGTAAGATCATTAAAATCCATTTAATTATTCATTTTTTAAGGATTTGCTTAAACTCGCTAAAAAAGCAAAAGGATCGATATCTTGCACTGTGGGGCTTCGCGAAATCAGCTTGATCATAACAGAAAACTCACCTAAATTGACAAAAAAACTTGCCTTTAGTTCCTGTGAAATCTGTTCAATAACTTTATTCTTATCTTGAACCGAATAATGCGGAAATAATAACAAATATTCACCCTGATTAATTAAACCTGCTTTGTTAAATTCGCCAAGATTATTAGTAATAATAGTCGCAATAGTCGTTGCAACTTCAGCCATAATTTTTTTACTAAAATGAAATGCCAACGTTTGCCAATTAATCACCGAAATGTAGGTTACGGTCAGAGGATAGTCAAACTTACGCGCTTCCTTGTATGTGGTTTGATATAATTTTTTGGTTTTTTCTGGGCTAGTCAAATAATAAATAGGCTGTTCGAATTCACCATAACTTACTTGCAAGCGATAACTTTTATGTCGAAACCATTGACTTAGCAGCCAAATAACTAAACAGGCCACTAACAACAATAACCCCCAAAGATATTGTAATAAACGATGGTTTTTATTGGAAAATTCAGTAAATAGTGTGCTTTTTTCTGACAACTTTAATAATAATTTTCGGCTTTTATCGGTGGTTAATTTTGCTTTAACTTGTAACTCGGCTTTTTCTACTCTCGAGCGTTTAAATAGTTCACTCAACTGTAAAAATTTGTTTAACATGCGCAGCGCTTTACGATAATTGTCTTGTTTTTTGTAATTGGATGAAAGCATTTTATACAACACTATTTGATCACGAGTTAAGCCAGTTCGTTGCGCTAATCGTTCTGCTTTTTGTAATAACTGACTTGCAAATAACTCTCGGTTTGTATTTTGTGACACCTTTGCCAAAGCAATTAAATTGCTAAGATAAGCTTTATTTAAATTTTTTCCTTTAAATAATTTTTCAGCTTTAATTAACGACGCATAAGCCAATTCATTTTCTCCTTGTTGTAATAGAACTTCACCAAGACCTAGCTGTGCATACGCCAATAAAATAGGGGCTAATTTTTTTTCGGAAAGCTTTTTGACTTCCCAAAAAGCGTTGTAGGCGTCATCATAACGCTCAAGCTTTAAGTACGCTGTTGCAAGATTGTAGTATGTTCGTTCTATATTTTCTTTTCTTGCGAGAGAAAACTGCAGCTTTAATAATTTCAAATGTAGCGTTACAGAGGTTTTATAATCACCTAAATTAAGATTGGCTACCGCTAAAATTCGTAGCAATTCAAGTTGATTTGCCTGTTGAGGATTTTTATCCAGTAATTGATCGATAGTTTGTAAATCAACATAAGCCTGTTGATAATGTCCTAACAATGCATTGGCAATGGCACGGTAACCATACGACTCTAACAAATAAGGTAAATATTTTTTGTCTTGTGCTAAAAATATACTTTGAGTGCTCGTTTTTAAGACACTGTTATAATTACCTTTCGCATAAAACCCTGCCGCTAACCTCGTGAATAGTTTTAATTGCACAACTCGATCAATGCGACCTTGCTTTAAACCATCTTGAGCAAACTGGAAAGCGCTATCACTATCGCCTTCATATATTGCGGCATCCGCTAATAATGAAAAAGATATTGCTATCGTGGTATTATCATATTTTTGTCGGTTGTTGATGATCTGTGTTGCTAAATTAACGACTCGTTGATAAGACGATAAATCTTCTACACGGTTAAAAAAAGCATTACTTTCCGCTATATTCTTGTCAATATCGCCATTAGTTAGCGCTTGCTGACGCGCAAATAAAGGCGGTGCAGCTAACAAAAAAAAGAATAAAAAGTAGAGACTAGAGAACTTCGGCATCTAACATCCTCGATATTTTTGAACTATTAGTGATTAAATCAACTATTATTAAAAATTTCTATTTACAATCTTAAAACAATTACTATACTGATAGTTGAGCTGCTAAAGCTTGACAAGGGCAAATCTAATGAAAGTTAGAGACGCAAAGTTACCGGTCTAAGGGGAAACCTATGATAGCGGAACTGCCAAATTTAGATATAGTGGGGGCTT